>JAJQAW010000290.1:7747-11102 GCA_021203585.1 Rikenellaceae bacterium | reverse complement strand
CCATGTGCATGTCCTGATACGGCAGAAGAATCCGGTGGGCCAGCATTTGCAGGGAATGAAAGACCGGAAACACTTCGATTTCCGCATCCGGCATAAAACGCTGTACGGTAGCGGCAAAACCGAAAAAAAGCGGATCACAGGAGGCGAACGCCACGATTTCGTCGTACCGCGCATACTCCCCGAAAACCGGCTGGAGCGGCACCGTGATATCGATCCATGCATACCCGTCCGGAAGAAAGGACGACACGATCCCCCGGTGGCGGCTTCCCCCGGAGAATACCCGGTGGGAGGCGATGACCTCCCGCACCGCCCCGGAAAATTCCGGCCGGGCACTGTCGTTTATACCGATCACATAAAATTTCATAACAAAAAGCAGACGCCCGTAAACAGGAACAAAATTAGTATTATAAACGAGATTTCCACCCGCCGGTTGATCCGCACGGCTATACGCAGGTCATTAAACGTTATATCCCGGCAACACTCGCCGATCCACGGTTTTTCGACCCGCTGTCCGTGATAGACCGAAGGCCCCCCGAACCGGCATCCTAAAATCCCAGCCAGCGCCGCTTCCGGATATCCCGAATTCGGACTGGAATGATTCCGCCCATAACGCCTTAGAAATGAAAACAGCGAGGGTTTCCCGGCGCAGCACACCATCAGCGCCGCCGTCAGCCGGGCCGGTATATAGTTGAAAACATCGTCGATCCGGGCTGCCCAGGTACCGAAGAGCCGGTAGCGTTCGCTTTTATATCCGATCATCGAATCGAGCGTATTGACCATTTTATAAGCCGCTATTCCCGGAACTCCCAGCACGAGGTACCAGAAAAGCGGCGCGATGACTCCGTCGCTCAGGTTTTCCGACAGAGTTTCCAGTGCCGCCGTGCGAATCTGGTTGTTGTCGAGCGCCGAAGTATCGCGCCCTACGATCCGGGAAAGCTGTGCTCTTCCGGCTTCGGTCGATTCCTCGACTGCCACAAACACCTGCCGTACTTCATCGATCAGCGTCTTTCCGGCCAGGCAGTAAAAAACCACGATACTTCCCAGCAGAACGGACAGCCCCGGATGGATTTGCGCCAGATATTTCATGCACAACCCGATCAGCGTAAATGTCCCGCCGATCAGCAGCATACTCCATACGGCTCCTTTAGCCCGCCGATACATTCCCCGGTTCAATCGTTTCTCCCCCCAATGAACCAGTTTGCCGTATCCCACGATCAGGTGGGGCCACGAGGGCGGGTCGCCGAGCAGTTTATCGGCACTCCAACCGATCAGCAGCGGCAGGACGAATAAAACGATCAACTGCACATCCATTCCCCTATCGCTTTAACCAGGGCTTCGTTTTCCGTGCGGGATCGACTGCAAACCCTGAAATACTGTTCGTCCAGTCCCCGGAAGTTGGAAGCGTCACGGATCAGAAACCCGTACCGAAGCGCCAAATATTCCTTCAGTTCGGAAGCCTTCCCGCCGTTCAACCGGCAAAGGAAGAAATGGGTGCGGGAAGAAATAACCCGTACACCTTCCGTCCGGGACAGCGACTGCTGAAAAGAGAGGGATTCCTCCAGGTACCGGTCCCTGTCCGTCTGCGGATCGGGCCTGTCGAGCAGGTATTTGCCCGCCTCAACGGCCAGTCCGTTGACCGACCAGGGCATACACAGCCGGACGATCTTTTCCATTATTTCGTCACAAGCCGCCAAATAACCGAGCCGTAAACCGGGAATGGCATACCGCTTGGTCATGGAATGGACCAGAATCACATTTGCAAGCCCGACAGCCTCCCGATCCGTCAAAGGTTCCACCTGCGTAAAGTATTCGTAAGACTGATCGATCACCATCAGCGTATGTTTGCGCGAAGCAACAAAATCCCGCAAAAATCCCGGTTCATATACTCGCCCGTCCGGATTATTGGGATTACACATCCAGATCATTTCCACGTCGGACGGAATTTCTTCCGGGGAGCGGTAAAACGACAGCCGGTGTCCGTAGACCCGGCAGGCATCTTCGTATTCGCTGAATGTCGGGATGACGATAGCCGTATTGCACCCGGCAAAGGCCTGGGCAATCAGGTAAATCGCTTCGGTGGCCCCGTTGGTGATCCACAAATTATCCGGTTCGATGCCGTTCACAACGGCCAGCCGTTCTTTGAGCGAACGCGCGTCCGGCTCCGGATACGAAGCCACCGAGCCGATCTTGTCCGACAGGTGGACCATCAATGGCCGCAAGTCGGCATCGTAGCAGGTATTGGAGCTGAAATTGCTGATAATCGCCCCGCCGTAATCGTAGATATCATCGCCATGCCCTTTCAGCATAATTCGTCGGTTTGGCTTAAAATTTCGTACAGTTTTTCCATATCCACACAAGCGCGTACATGGTCGGCCAGCTTATCGTATTGTTCCTCTTTAAAGGCGTCGTAATCGAAGCTTTTTTCGGTCAGTTTTTCACGGTACGGAGCCAACAGATAGTCGATCACGGCCTGATTATCCAGGATACCGTGGATGTACGTGCCGAAACATTTCCCGTTCAGGAAATAGCCATCCGTAGTGCCGTCTGTAAAGACATTTACCGGACTTTCCGGTGTATCGTCCGTCGGCACAGTGGCCCCCATGTGGATTTCATAGCCGGAACACTCCTGTTTCTTGTCGAGAAACCGGAAACCGACCTGCCGGGTCTGTTTTTCCGCCTCGATACGGGTGGTGACCGGCAGTATGCCCAGTCCGGGCAGGCGGGTTACTTCCCCCTCGCGGTTGTCCGGGTCCTCGATGTCCCGGCCCATCATCTGGTATCCGCCGCAGATTCCAACGACGGTCGCGCCCCTCTTGCAAGCTTTGATGATGCTCTGTGCCACTCCGTTACGGCGCAGTTCGATCAAATCTCCGATGGTGCTTTTGCTTCCCGGTATCAGCACGATGTCCGCTTTGGCGATCTCTTCGGTATTGTTGGTGTAATAGAGATGTACGCGCGGGTCCCGTTCCAGGCGGTTAAAGTCGGTGAAGTTGGACATGTGCCGTAGCAACACCACCGCTACATTCACCTGCCCGAACCGCGAGCGGATGTTCTTCGCGCTCAGTGCCACCGAATCCTCCTCCTCGATATGGATATCCGTATAATAGGGTATGATTCCCAATACAGGCACACCGCACAGTTCTTCCAGCATTTTTTTTCCGGATTCGAACAACCGGATATCTCCCCGGAATTTATTGATGATGATTCCCGCGATCAGTTTGCGTTCCGGTTCGGTGAGCAGTCGGATCGTTCCGTAGACAGAGGCGAAAACCCCGCCCCGGTCGATATCGGCAACCAGGATCACCTTGGCCCCGGCATGCCGGGCCATCGGCATATTGACCAGATCGACTTCCCG
>JAJQAW010000290.1:1095-7737 GCA_021203585.1 Rikenellaceae bacterium | reverse complement strand
AGGTTGATTTCGGCGATGCTTCCCGCCCCCTCCATCACCACCGGGTTAAATTGTTGCCGGAGTCGGTCGAAGGCTCCTTTGACTTCGTTTCTTAGTTGCTCCCGCCCTTCTTTTTTGAAATAATCGTAGGCCTGCTGATTACCGTTCGGTTTGCCGTGCAATACGACCTGGCAGATTTTATCCCCGCTCGGTTTCAGGAGCAACGGATTCATATCGGTATGGCAGGGTATTCCGGCGGCTTCGGCCTGTACGGCCTGCGCCCGTCCGATTTCCAGCCCTTCGGGCGTGGCAAACGAGTTATTGGACATATTCTGCGCTTTGAACGGAGCCGGACGGTAGCCGTCCTGGCGGAAAATCCGGCAGAATGCGGCGGCCACAATGCTTTTTCCCACATCGCTCCCCGTTCCCCCGAACATCACCGGGGCCAGTTTCGGTTTACCGTTCTCAGACATCCCTACCCGGTTTTAACTGCTCCGCGTCATCGAAGGTCAGGATCGCATTGACCAGTGTCGCGGCCAGGTTACTTCCCCCTTTACGCCCCTCCACAATCAGTTTCGGTACACCGGCAAACGATTTGATCCGGTGTTTGGATTCGCACACGTTGACAAACCCCACCGGAGCGGCAATTACGCCGCAGGGAGACGCTTTTTTCCGGCGAACGGCTTCGCACAACTCGATCAGCGCGGTCGGCGCGTTGCCGAATACATACAGCGCATCCGGATGTACTTCGGCGGCCAGTTGTATACCCGCCTGTGTCCGTGTAATTCCTTTGCGGGCGGCCAGTTCCGCCACACGGGGATCGTGCAGGTAGCATTTTACCTCGATTCCCCGGCGTTCCAATGCCCCTTTCCGAATACCGGAAGCGACCATCGTCACATCCGTAACGATTGTTTTCAGTGTACCGTCTTCCACGGCCCGATATAAATCTTCTACCGCATTTTCATCGGTATAGAGAATGTGCTCCATATCAAAATCCGCCGTCGTATGGATAGCGTGAAGCAGGGCCCATTTTTTACCGAGCGGTATCTCTTTATTTTTCAGTTCACTTTCAATGGTTTGAAAGCTCCGGATCATGATCTGCTGTCCGATGCCTGCCGTCTCATCCGATTTTTCCCGGTAATACCCGCGGGGAGTAATGATTTTATTTTTGTCGTAAATCACGGATTGGGAGTTGCCGATCACCACAACCGTATGCATATCGATCTCTTCCGGGTCGAATTCCCCCAGCGTAACCACATGGATTTCCTCTTCCGGACGGCCCGCGTGGCGGATATACCCGATCGGAGTATCCTCCGACCGCTCGGTGAGAAACAATTCTTTAAGTCGGTGCAGCTGCCAGTAGCGTCCCTGACTTTTCGGGTTGTAGACAGCCGTCACAAAATCCGCAGCTGCGGCCGCCACGATCCGTTTTTCAATCCGTTCCCACGGAGTCATCAGATCGGACAGCGAAATCACGCAGAAATCATGTCCGATGGGCGCCCCCAACAGCGCGGCCGCTTTTTGAAAGGCGCTGATTCCCGGAATGACTTCGATTTTAATCCCGCTTTGCCGTTGTCTTTCCATCTCGTGGATGAGCGGAGCCATGCCGTAAATCCCGGCATCGCCGGAACTGATCACACATACGGATTTCCCCGCTTCCGCTTGAACGAATGCGGCTTCCGCGCGCTCGATCTCCCGTTTCATGCCGGTTTTCACGCACACGGACTCCGGGCTGAGCCAGGGTTCGACAAAATTAAAATAGGGAGTATACCCCACCAGCACCTGGGCCTCCCGAAGGGCCTGGGCCGCGGCCGGCGTCAGATCGGAAGCCCCTCCCGGACCGATTCCTACGACGCTTATTTTCCCTTTCTGCATGCTTGAAAACGTTTCCAAATAACGGGCTGGCGGAAAAAAGAAATTCCGTTTAACCCGTAACTCATCTAAATAACCAAGCCCTTTTTACCATCGGCATATTTTTGCCATGGAAGCAAAAGGCTAAATATCCCACTGATAGTCGGAAGAGTGAAAAAGTAGGCTGTAATTTCCAGTCCGAAAGGTAAAATAAACTCGAAAAATATCAAAACCCCATTCCGATAATATTCAGCATTTCATCCCGGCAGGAGGAATTTACATTCCCATTTTTTCTAATTTTGGCGGATAAAACGTTTTTTATGAAAACGCAATCTTCCTTCTTAATCGCCGCACCTCATTCGGGATCCGGGAAAACCACGGTTTCGCTCGGTTTGATGCGGGCCTTGCGCAACCGAGGCCGCTCGGTTCAGCCGTTCAAATGCGGGCCGGATTATATCGACACAAAATTTCATGAGAGGGCCTGCGGGCGACCCTCCGTCAATTTAGACCGATTTCTGTCCACCGACAGCCACATAAAAGGCCTGTATCACCGATATTTCCAGGAAAGCGGTGTGGCGGTAGTGGAAGGAGTGATGGGGTTATTCGACGGTTACGATAAGAGCCAGGGAAGCAGTGCGGAAATTGCGGCGCTGTTAGATCTTCCGGTTGTCCTGGTGGTCAATGCCAAGGCTACCGCTTATTCGGTAGCTCCGCTGCTGTATGGGTTTCGCCATTTTTCCGATTCCATCCGGATTGCCGGGGTGATTTTTAATTTCGTCGGTTCGGCTAACCATTATGCCCTGTTGGAGGCAGCCGCTCGGGAGGTGGGAATTCCCTGCTTGGGATACCTTCCTAAGGATTCCGGGATCTCCATCCCTTCGCGCCATCTGGGTCTGAATACCGAATCGATCCAGCGATCGGACGAGTTGATGGAACGGGCGACAGCCCTGGTGGAAAAGCATATCGATATCGACCGGCTACTGAAGCTCACCGAAACCGATGTTTCCAAGCGGTTCTTTCCGCCCTCTGCAACGCCCGGAGAAGCGGTGATCGCCGTGGCCCGGGACGAAGCTTTCGAATTTATGTATACCGCCAATCTGGACTGGATGGAACAATCCGCCCGGCTCGTAACGTTTAGTCCGATCCACGATCAAACCCTGCCCCGGGCCGATTTGCTCTATTTTCCCGGCGGGTATCCCGAAGCCCATCTGGAAGAACTCAGCCGAAACGGTCCCATGCGGCGGCAGATTCGCCGGTTTGCGGAAAACGGCGGCAAAATATGGGCCGAATGCGGGGGTATGATGTATCTGTGTAAAAGTATTCGGGATTCTCACGGAAATTCCTATCCGATGGTGGGAATTTTCCCTCATCGGGCCAGCGTACGGTCTATGAAATTAACGCTAGGCTACCGGCAATTCGAGTGGGCAGGGGTTTCCTGCCGGGGCCATGAATTCCATTATTCCGAACTGGAAGAGCCGGTGCGCTCCTGTACCGAAATACTGGACGCCAAGGGCCGGCCGGTCGATACGGCGCTCTTGCGTTGCCGGAACGTGCTGGCCGGTTACACCCATGTATACTGGGCCGATTCCGGGAATTTGTTCAAACTGTTTGACCAATAACGATTCGATCCATGAAAATCTATACCAAAGGCGGAGACAAAGGAAAAACCGGATTGCGCGGAGGCGTACGGGTGGAAAAAGACGATATCCGCATCGAGACCAACGGTACGCTCGACGAACTGAACAGTTGGCTGGGAATTGTCCGCTCCTTCCTCGGGCCGGATCACCCGTGGCAACCGATACTGACGGAGATTCAACAAAATCTGATCCGAATGATATCCCGGATTGCCACGCCGGAACACCTGCTGGAGAGTAATCCGAACCGGGTGAATGAACGTTTACCGGAAATCTTGGAACAGGAAATCGACCGGATCACCGGTCAAAGCGGCCCATGCGCCCATTTCATTCTGCCCGGCGGTCCCCCGGCCGCAGCCTTTCTGCATGGGGCCCGGACCGTTGCCCGGCGCAGTGAGAGGCGGCTTTATACCCTCGGAAAAAGTTACCCCTGCCCGGACCTCTTCCTGAAAATCCTCAATCGGTTATCGGATTTGTTGTTCGTCATGGCCCGGCATGAATCGCTCGGTCAGGGTTATGCAGAGGAACAGATACACCGCTTCTCTACCCGCAGAGAAAAAAATAATCCCGGACGGTAATTCCGGATTTTCGAACCGGGATCACCCTATCGGCTCCGGTACTTTCCCGCCACCTGCATGGATTCCGGAAACGGCGGTATCCATGGCGGGAAAAACCGATCCTTTCATCGGATACCGAACCCCTCTCCCCCTCATTCCAAAGCACTGAATTCCATAAAACTAGAATTCGGCAAAATCATTTTTGCGGCGCTTCTTCGTTTTTCCCCTTTTTTGCGGGTATTCTCCGGTTCTGCTTCGGAACATTTCCCGGTTTTCGGATGGCTGGCGAATCCACAAAAGTATACCCCGCCCTTACTTTTTAATGTGAGGTTAAGAAAAAAAGTCAAAAATTTTGTAACTTTTCGGCCAGATAAGCGTTCAAAATACCAAAGGCCCCAGCTTAACCCTGATCGATAATCTCATGAAGAAACCGATAATCCGTATCCAGGACTTAAATAAAAGTTACTTTAACGGCGCCCCGCTCCACGTTTTGAAGGGGGTAGACCTCACGGTGGAAAGGGGAGAGTTTCTTTCGATCATGGGAGCTTCCGGCTCCGGAAAATCGACCCTGCTCAACATTTTGGGCATTCTGGATAATTACGATACCGGGGAATATTACCTGAACAATGTGTTGGTCAAAAATCTCTCCGAGAGCCGTGCCGCAGCCCTGCGCAACCGTAAGATCGGCTTTATTTTCCAGTCGTTCAATTTGATCACCTTCAAAAATGCGATGGAAAATGTGGCTTTACCCCTGTATTATCAGGGCATCGGCCGAAAAAAGCGCAATGCCATGGCGATGGAATACCTGGATAAAATGGGCATCCGCTCGCACTGGGATCATCTTCCCAATGAATTGTTCGGCGGACAAAAACAACGGGTAGCCATTGCCCGTGCCTTGATCGCCAGACCGCAAATCATTCTGGCGGACGAACCGACCGGTGCGCTGGACAGTGTCACCTCGCGCGAGGTGATGGAGCTGCTGCGGTAAATCAATACCCAGGACGGCATCACGATGCTGATCGTTACCCACGAAAAAGGGGTGGCCGATGCCACGGATAAAGTGATCCACATTCGGGACGGGGTGATCGGTCAGATCGAAATCAATACTCATCCGGTAATCGACCTGTAGCCTATGTTCGATTTTATACAGGAAATCCTATCCACCATCCGCAAGAATAAAATGCGAACGTTTCTTACCGGATTCGCGGTGGCCTGGGGAATCTTCATACTGATGGTATTATTGGCCGCCGGAAACGGATTGAGAAACGGGGTGATGTCCAACTTCGAAGGCATGTCCCTCAATAGTGTGGATGTGTGGCCCGGACGAACTTCCAAACCCTACGGAGGATACCGATCGGGCCGGCGCATCCGGTTCGACCACCGGGATGTGGAAATGCTTCAAAAATACTTGCCCCACCTGGACGGCATTTCCCCGTTCACTTCGACCAATGCGACCGTCACCTATGAAAAAGATTATGTTTCCGGTGAATTGTGGGGTGTCTCCCAGGATGAAAAACGGATTTATAACATTGAAATCGTGGAGAACGGCGGCCGCTTCATCAATGAAATCGATGTGCTATTGCGCCGCAAAGTAATCGTGCTCAGTTCCTATCAGCGGTTGGAGCTTTTCGAGCAGGACGTAGATCCGATCGGGAAATACGTCGTCGCCAATCGAATCGCGTTCAAAGTCATCGGGATTTACGACAACGAAAATCCCAACAGCCAGGCCTATATTCCCTATACGCTCGGACAATTGCTATTCTCTCGGGGAGGTCGGATCAACGGCATAGAAATGCTGGTAAGCGGACTGGAAACCCAACAGGCAAACGATGAATTCAATCTCTATCTTCGGGAATTGCTGGCCCGCCATCACGGTTTCGATCCGCAGGACCGCAACGCGGTGCACATCAACAACCGGGCCGAACAAGCCCTGCAGATGAATGTGTTGTTCGGGATGGTCCATTTGTTCGTGCTGATCATCGGCGTGGCCTGCCTGATGGCCGGTATCGTGGGGGTTGGGAACATCATGCTGATCACGGTCAAGGAGCGGACCCGGGAAATCGGCATCCGTAAAGCCATCGGGGCCACCCCGGCATCCATCCTCAAACTGATCATTCTGGAAGCCATATTTATCACGACTTGTGCCGGTTACCTCGGGGTACTTTCCGAGGTTCTGGTGACGGAATTACTGGCCACCAAGGTCTTTAACAACGGTTCCTCCGAGCAGGGGATGAACATGTTCCTCGATCCGACCGTGGACCTGGGAACGGTGCTGGGAGCCACCCTATTTCTGATCGGATGCGGAGTGATCGCCGGTCTCGTTCCGGCCCTACGGGCTACGCGGGTAAGTCCGATCGAGGCCATGCGGGCCGAATAAAAAGACCCACCGACCGCGGAAAGATACTCCGGCCACTGCGAATTACCGCCGGCCGGAAATTTTTCCCGGAGAAAAAAATTAAGAATATGTTCGATTTAGATAACTGGCAAGAAATCTGGGCCACCATCACACGGAACAAAGTCCGAAGTCTTCTGACCGGCTTCGGCGTATTCTGGGGATTGTTTATGCTGATCCTGCTGATGGGTGTGGGCAGCGGTTTTAAAGGGGGAGTGGGTTCGATGTT
>JAJQAW010000290.1:0-1085 GCA_021203585.1 Rikenellaceae bacterium | reverse complement strand
ACATCAATTCCTGCGGATTTTACGCCAGCCGTACCAGCGAAGCTTACAAAGGATTTCGCAAAGGGCGCCGATGGCGGATGAACAGCCGCGATCTGGTATTGATTCGGCAACGGGCCGAATCGGTCGAACATATTTCTCCCATGTTGTACGGTTCCCGCTCGGAAAACAACACCGTTCGCGGCATGAAAAGCGGTACTTACAGCAATATGGGAGTGATGACCGATTTTTTTAAAGTGAGCCGCATGGAACTGATCCACGGCCGGGAGATCAATGAAATGGATGTGGAGAACCGCCGGAAGGTCTGCGTGTTGGGCCGGGAGGTGTATGAAACGCTGTTCGAAAAAGACGAAGATCCGCTCGGACAATACATCCGGCTGAACGGTATGTTTTTCCAGGTGGTCGGCGTGATCCGTCCCCTATCCGAAATCAACGTGAGCAGTTATCCTCCCCGGACCGTCTACATCCCGTTCACTACCATGCAGCATACGTTCATGCGGGGAGATTATTTTTGGGAATTGGTTTGTACGGCCCGGAAAGGCTATTCCGCCTCTATCGTGGAGGAAGAGGTGAAAAGCATTCTCCGTACCGCCCATGATATCTCCCCTACTGACCGTACCGCCGTCGGCAGTTATAACCTGGAAAAAGAATTTTTAAAATTCCAGGGACTGTTCACCGGTATCGATCTGCTGATCCTGTTTGTCGGCCTCGGCGCGCTCCTTTCCGGGGTGATCGGCATTAGCAACATCATGCTGGTAACCGTCCGCGAACGCATGCGCGAAATCGGAGTCCGACGGGCTCTGGGCGCTAAACCCTATCAGATTCTCCGGCAGATTATGAGCGAAAGTCTCTTGCTGACCACGCTGGCCGGCTTGCTCGGATTCCTGGCTGCCGTGGGTATTCTGGCCTTGGTCCAATCGGCCATGGAAATAAACAGCGAAGAGGGTTTCAGCGTGTTCGGACCACCGCTGATCTCTTTCGACCTGGCCCTGGGAGCAATGGGTATTCTGATTCTTTCCGGAGCCGTAGCAGGATTGATGCCGACCCTGAAAGCACTACAGATCAAAGCGATAGACGCTATCCGTGAT
>JAJQAW010000036.1:2921-11154 GCA_021203585.1 Rikenellaceae bacterium | reverse complement strand
CGCGGCGATACTAAAAAATACTTGATTCCCCTGTCCAAACAGATTCAGGAACAGGAAAACGACTACGTGCGTGCCGGTATGGCGTAGTCTGACGGTACCATCACTCCGAGCGACATCCTGGCGATCCAGGGACCGACTAAGGTTCAGGAATACATTGTCAACGAGGTGCAGGAGGTATACCGAATGCAGGGTGTGAAGATCAACGACAAGCATTTCGAAACGATCGTACGCCAGATGATGAACAAGGTGCAGATTCAGGATCCGGGCGATACCCGTTTCTTGGAAGAGCAGGTAGTCGATAAATGGGAATTCATGGAGGAAAACGACAGCCTGTACGACAAGAAAGTGGTCACCGAACCGGGAGACTCTTTGCTCAAACCGGGTATGATCATTTCGGTGCGTAAACTGCGCGATGAAAACTCGATCCTCAAACGAAAAGACCAGCGTCCGATCGAGGTGCGCGACGTGATTCCAGCCACCTCCAACCAGGTGCTCCAGGGAATTACCCGCGCTGCGCTCCAGACCGGCAGCTTTATGTCAGCGGCCTCGTTCCAGGAAACCACCAAGGTGCTGAACGAAGCGGCGATCTGGGGTAAGGTCGACCGGCTCGAGAACCTGAAGGAAAATGTGATCTGCGGTCACCTGATTCCGGCAGGTACCGGTATGCGCCAGTACGACAACCTGATCGTTGGATCGTTGGAAGAGTACAATACCAAAGTGGCGGGCAAATAAGAACTTGCCGCCGAACCGATAAAAGCCGGTGCCTTTCAAGGCACCGGCTTTTTGATGCTCGATGACCGGAGTTTTTCGGTGGTAAAGTCAGGGAAGCCGGCGAGACGTGAAATTCCCGGGTTAAGGGGGCGGGTTAGCATAGCCTGCAGCCAAGGATATTTCCCTGTGCAAGATACCAGCACGGTCTCCTTGGCCTGTGTGGCGGTTTCATGCACGAATGATGGCCGGGAAGGCCGTGAACTACCGAATGAATGGCCGCTAATTCTGACTACCGCCGAATTCCATGAGGTAAGCTTTGATAAAATCGTTGATCTCTCCATCCATCACCGCTTGGATGTTGGAAGTCATATGATTGGTCCGATGATCTTTTACTCGCCGGTCGTCGAAAACGTAACTGCGGATTTGCGCGCTCCATTCGATCTTCATTTTTTGACCTTCCAATTCCGCCTGCAAGACCATGCGTTTTTCCAACTCACGTTGATACAGCTTGGATTTCAAAATCCGCATGGCATTCTCCCGGTTCTGGAGCTGCGAGCGCGTTTCCGAGTTTTCCACCACGATCCCGGATGGAAAGTGCCGCAGGCGAACAGCGGTTTCCACTTTATTGACATTCTGTCCCCCTGCACCGCTGGAGCGGTAAGTATCCCATTCGATATCGCCCGGGTTTACCACGATTTCGATGGTATCGTCCACCGCAGGAGAGACAAACACCGAGGCAAAAGAGGTATGTCTCCGGTTGTTGGAATCGAACGGGGATAACCTCACCATGCGGTGCACCCCGTTTTCACTTTTCAGGTAACCGTAGGCAAACTCCCCTTCGAATTCGATCGTGGCCGATTGGATTCCGGCCACGTCGCCCTCCTGCATATCGATTACTTTTGTTTTATAACCGTTTTGCTCCCCCCAGCGCAGGAACATCCGCATCAACATAGCAGCCCAGTCCATGCTTTCCACCCCGCCCGCCCCGGAATTGATCTCCATAATCGCTCCCAGTTTATCTTCCTCGCTGCGAAGCATGTTTCGCATTTCCAGCTCCTCGATCTTTTCCAGGGTCCGGGAAAACAATTCTTCTACCTCCTGCTCCGAGGTCAATCCCTCTTTGACAAAGTCCGGCATCAGTTCCAGGTCGTCGGCCATCCGGGCGAGCTGATCGTAAGCGCTCACCCAAATTTTGATCGAGGCTATTTTCCGGAGCTGCTCTTCCGCTTTTTTAGGATCGTCCCAGAAATCAGGAGCCTGAGTTTTCAGCTCTTCTTCCTCGACTTTCATGCGTTTATCATCGATATCGAGGTATTCCTTCAGCGCATCGCGCCGTTTGATTAATTCCGTGATTTTTTCTACAGGAATCATGTCGATTGAAAATTATAGACCGGGCGGTGCAAAACCTGTACCGCCCTGGAGTGCGAGTGCGGTTAAACCGTCTGTTTATTCAATAACCGGTCGTAAAGAAAGAGTAGTACAGTGGCCGTCAGTCCGATGGCGGCAATAACGATCCACATACCGGAGGGACTGTAGAGTTCCCACAGGGTATCGGTCAGTTGCCGGTCGCTCAAGCCCATCTGCGAGGCTACCGTACTGAAGTATTCATTTTGCGATAGTCCGTCCGGAATGCTCAATCCCTGACGGGCGACATAATCCCGGACTAGGGTTACCTTGTCCGCCATAGCCTGGTACACATTTCCGGAAATGAATCCGGCCGCCACGTTTCCCAAAAACACAGGAATGAAGGAGTAGCCCATATACAAGGCCTTTTTGTCGGCCGGAGCGATCGAACCGATGTATTCGGTGATCTTGGGCGAGCCGGCCATCTCCCCGAGGGCGAAAATCAGGATTGCCGCCAGGGTGAAAAGTACATTCTGCGAGGCCAGCGTCAGGGCCATACCGATCGTACAAACCAGAAAGCCGGTCACCATAGACCGGAGCGGGCGCATGCGCATGACGATGGAAGAGACCAGAATCTGGAAAAGAATGATGTACATCGCGTCGAAATTCACAACGAATTCGGAGTCCAATACTCCCGGTGCGGGACTGTAGTGTTGGCTGATGAACGGAATCGTACGGGCAAAGAAATCGTACAACACACTGGTGTCCACCCATTGAGTAATGAAAACCGGAAGCATGTAGAACAGTTGGTTGTACATGGTCCAGAATCCGGCGGCGATCAACAGGAACAGGATGAATTTCCAATCCTTGAATATGCTTCCCATATTCCGGAAAATTTTACCGAACGTGGCTCCGAGGGATTCCTGCACTGCTTCTTGCTGATCTCTCCCCGGTTCTTTGTACAGGAAAAGCAGCAACAGATTGATCAGCACGATCCCGGCGGAAATGTAAAACACACTCTGGTAATTATCCTTGAAGAGCAGGGTAACGACGGGACCGAAAAAGGCACCGATATTGACCATCATGTAAAAGATTCCGAAACCGATCGAGGCATTTCCTTCATGCGTGGTTTTGGCAATGGTGGCCGAAATCACGGGTTTAAACAGAGCTGCTCCGACGGCCAGGTAAAGGTACATGGCGAACACGGCGGGAAAACTTTTAAAATGAGGCAGCAAAACGAAGGCCGTGGCGTAGACCAGAAAGGAGATGAACAGCACTTTTTTATAACCGTACCGGTCGGCGATGGCCCCGGTCAGTACGGGCAGAAAATAGAGGATTCCGGTGCCTACGCCCATGATCAACCCCTTCTGGGACTGTGTAAATTCCAGTCCGCCCAAATCGGACGATCCGGTCAGGTAATTGGCAAAAAGCATAAAAAATCCGTACCAGGCCCAACGTTCGAAAAGCTCGATCCCGTTGGCCACCCAAAAGGTACGGGGGAAAGAGTTGATTTTACCCATAATCGCATCGGTTTGTATTCGAAGAACAAAGATAAGAATAACCGGCGAAATGCAAGAGTGTTCGAGGCGGTGGTGTCACAGATGTGCCGGAATCGGGAAATTTCTGCCGAATATGTCCTACCTTTACAGCGAAATATCGCTTGGGTGCGTATCCGCTGAAAAATTGGAGCGATTTTTGTTGTCCTGAAACGAACAAATTGAAATTATGAAGATACTGGTTACCGGATGTGCGGGATTTATCGGATTTCACCTCACCAAACGATTGCTGGCCGAAGGACATACGGTTACGGGAATCGATAACCTGAACCATTACTACCAGCCGGAATTGAAACTGGCCCGTTTGGAGCGGTTGGGCATCGATCCTACGCAGGTCGCACCACAGGAAATTCTTTGTGCCCCCTCGTGTAATTTTACTTTTGTCAAAGCCGATATCGATTCCGAATGGTTGTACCGGGAGTTTCTGGATCCGCAAGCATTCGATGTGGTTTGCCACCTGGCGGCACAGGCCGGAGTGAGGTACAGTTTTGAGAATCCCCAGCAGTATGTCTCTTCCAATATCCAGGGATTTTTTAATATCCTGGAATATTGCCGCCGCAATCGGCCGCAAAAACTGGTTTATGCCAGCAGTTCCAGTGTCTACGGGAGTGACAGCCGGATTCCCTACCGGGAGGACGAACCCTGCAATGCTCCGGTCAGCCTCTACGCGGCGACTAAAAAATCGAACGAGGCCTTTGCCCACAGTTATGCCGAAATGTACGGCATCCGAAGTGTCGGCCTCCGTTTTTTTACGGTTTACGGCCCCTGGGGACGACCCGATATGGCCCCTTTCCTGTTTACCAAAGCTATTCTGGAAGGCGATCCCATCCGGGTTTTTAACGACGGGAATATGTCGCGGGATTTTACTTATATCGATGATATTGTCGAGGGCATTTACCGGGTACTGACCGGCGAACCCGCCCACGGTTCTCCGGAAAATTACCGGATATACAACATCGGTTGTTCGCATCCGGTCCCGTTGAACGATTTTATCCGTACCATCGAACGCCTCAGCGGTAAGACCGCCCGCCGAATCGATCAACCCATGCAGCCGGGGGATGTGAAGGACACCTGGGCGGATGTTTCCCGGTTGGAGCGGGATTATGGATACAGCCCCGGTACGTCCCTGGAAAAAGGATTGGCCGAATTCCTGGCCTGGTATACCGAATGTTATGCTACAGAAAACTCCGCTCGCTGTCATCCTCAATGGGCTGTTTCGCTATAGATTCCTGTGGTATGCGGTCCTGCTGATTCCGGCTTTCGTCTTTCGGGATTACAGCCCGGACAACGAACTGAAATACCTTAGCATCGCTCAGGAGGCCCTGCAAAACGGAACGTGGTTTACTTTTTATAACCACGGCCAGGCCTACGCCGACAAACCCCCGCTATTTTTCTGGCTGATCATGCTCTCGAAACTGGCCGCGGGCCGCTATTACCTGTGGTTGATCGGACTTTTCAGTTTATTGCCGGCCCTGGGCATACTGGCGGTCATGAACCGCTGGTTCCTCCGGTACGGGGTCCGGCACCGGCCGGTCGTTTCGGAAATCCTGCTGTTGACGACAGTCCTTTTTACCGCTTCTGCGCTGGTCGTACGCATGGATATGCTGATGACCTTTTTCATCGTTCTTTCTCTGTATACTTTCTTTCGCCTGTACCGACCCGTAGGCAGCATACCCTCCCGATGGTGGCTTCCCATCTGGATTTTCGGGGCCGTTTTTACCAAAGGGCCGATGGGATTTCTGATTCCCGTGCTTTCGATGCTCGCCTTTTCCGGACTGCAAAAAGACTTCCGCTCCCTGTGGAGGATCATGGGATGGAAGTCCTAGAGCCTCTTACTGGGATTATTCGCGGTATGGTTTTTCCTTATTTATGCAGAAGGCGGTGTGGATTATCTGAACGATTTGCTGCTGCGGCAAACTGTCGGCCGCGGGATCGATTCTTTCCATCACAAGGAACCCGTTTGGTTTTATTTTCCCCGTATGTTGTGGTCTTTTGCACCCTGGACCCTGCTCTACCTGGTTTTAACCGGAAAGGCCTTTGCCGAACGAACCGCCCGGACGGAAACCCAGCGATTTTTCGGAATGATCGTAGGGGTTAATCTGGCTTTGCTTTGCCTGATTAGCGCTAAAATCGACATATACCTGCTTCCACTCTATCCGTTCGCCGTCTATTTTTGCTCTTCCGTATTGGTCGGCCGGGAAAACAGCCGATGGGTGAGAATCAGTCTGATCATTCCGGCACTGTTGCTGGGGCTAATCTTTCCGTTTTCCTTTCTGGGCCGCCACTGGATTCCTTCGCCGTGGGCCGGAAATCTGCCTTATCTGGCCCTGGCGCTGCTTTCCTCAGGCGCCTGGTTGGCCCTGTGGCAACTCTTTCGCCACCGGGTCGCTCTATCGATCGGTTGTCTGGGATTCGGGATCTTGCTGTGTCTGTGCACCGCATCGTTTTCTTTGCCGCATATGAATCACTATATAGGATACCGGGAGATGGCTCTGACCGCAAAAAAAATGCGGAAACCCACTTCCTGCCGCAATTCGCCTACTATAAATTCTCTATCGCCCGGAATATGGATGTTTTTCTCGGACCGTTGGAAGGCATGAACTCCGTCCGTGAACTCGATTCGTTGGCCCGGTATCCCGGAACGACGCTGCTGTTCATTCGGCGCAAGGAGGTTCGCCAGGATCCGGAACTACAGGAGTGGATAAACCGCCGCCAGCCGGGCTGGAGTACGGAGGATTACGCTTGGTATGAATTGGGGACCGGGTGGTAGCCTTCACTCCGCTCGCCGAGGAATCCCTGGCCGGGAGTGCGATTCTTTAAGGCCGATCATAATGTTGCGCAGGTAAATGAAAAAACCGGTAGCCTGGCCCAGAATCAATACCGGATCGTGTCGAATCAGGGCATAAGCGATGATCATGGCCGAGCCGGTCAAGCTGATGATCCAAAAGAAAATCGGCAATACCGATTCTCCGGCTTTGCGGGAATACCACCATTGGTATACGAAACGCAGGGTAAAGGTAAACTGGCCGACTACCCCGAAAATAATCAAACCCGGTGAAATATCCTCCTGTTGGAACAGGTCGATGAACGTTTCCCGCCAATTCACCCCGAAATAGGCCAGTGCCGCCACCGGCAATATCAGAAAAAACCAGCGGGCCGGGCCGGGTAATTTTTCCCAGGAGCCCTTGATCCGCAAATTCCAGATGTAAATGTAATAGGAGACAAATTGTCCGAGAATGATGGCAAAATCGTGACGCAGCCAACCGTACAAACAGAGCATGCAGGAAGCTGCCATACTCATTTGCCAGAACAGAGTAGGGGACAGTACCTTTTTGGCCCGTTCCGAAGCGATCCATTGTACCAACAACCGTCCGGAAAAAAGAATCTGGGCCAACAGTCCGACCCCGAAAATCAGGTAGCCGTTCATAGATTGGTTTCGGATACGGAATAATTAATGTACCGTTTTTTCATCCACCGGTAGGCGAAGCAATCTTTAAACGGCCCGATCAGGCGGTTCCACAGATGGTATTTGGATTGTCCGGCAACGCGCGGAAAATGGCGTACGGGGATTTGTTTTACCTTGCCTCCTTCCTGCAGCAGGATTAAAGCGGGTAGGAACCGGTGCATTCCGGTAAAGAAAGGGATGCGTTTGGCGAACTCGGTTTGAAGCACCTTCAGCGGACAACCCGTATCTTCAATCCCGTCTTGGGTCATCATCCGGCGGAAGCCGTTGGCGATTTTGGATGAAGTATTTTTTATAAAACTGTCTTTCCGGCCAGCCCGTATACCCATGACCAGGGCATAATCGAGAGCCTCCCGGAGCAGCAGATTGAAATCTTCCGGGGTGGTTTGCAGATCGGCATCGATGTAGCCCACGTAGGCGGATTGGGTGTAGTCGATCCCGGCCTTGATTGCTGCGCTCAATCCCCGGTTCTGTGCGAAAGAGAGGTAAAACATATCCCGGTTTCTGCTGCACATTTCCCGAAGCAGTGTCCCGCTCCGATCCCGGGAGCCGTCATTGACAAAAAGCACGCAGCTTTTCATCCGGGCGGTTTTCAGAAAAGAGCCCAATTCGGATTCCAGCCGGGGCATATTGTCCTGTTCATCATACACCGGAACGATCACGGTAAACTGATAAGCTGCGGTCTGATTCATTTAAGGATCGTTTTTTGATTCTCCATTATTTTCCACTAACTTCTTTGGTCTGGGCTTTTGTCAGGGCTCCTTAAGGGGTGGCTTGCTCTGTTTTTCGACGTTCGGTAAACGATCGATTAATTTAAATACAGGATCAATTTCGAACTGAACAGGGTAAAGAGCAGCACATAACCGATAATTCCCAAAGCCAGCCCGGTAATCCGAGCCTGCGACCAATTTGCCGGTGCAAAAAACTGGCGCAACCGCTTTCCGCGGACCCCGGCCCGGTAGAGTTGAAAAAACCCATCCGATAAATCCTCCGGCCAGAATACCGCCCAGGATATCCGATACGAAATGGGCGCCCAGATAAATCCGGGAATAAGCCATGACCGAAGCCCAGACGAACAACGTCCAGGAATATAATTGATTCCGGAACAGCAACGCCGTAAATACGGCTATTCCGAAAGCTTGTGTCGTATGTCCGGATA
>JAJQAW010000036.1:1317-2911 GCA_021203585.1 Rikenellaceae bacterium | reverse complement strand
TACGAATCCGTAGTTGACCGTATCCAGCCTTCTTTCTCCCAAGGTCCGCACCTGTTCCATAATGCCCGGAAAGGAGGTCGGCCATGGACGGCCGAACCACGGTTTGATCAGTTCTCCCGATACAAAATCGCAGGCCAGTACCAACAGCATCAGTAACCCGAGGATTCCGATCCACTCACGCCAGTTTTTCTTGTAAACCAGGAAAAAAATCATCCCCACGGCGACAGGAACCCAGATCTTGATTCCGGAATAAAGCCACATGAGGTTATCCAGCCAGGGAGAATGCAAGCCGTTGATCAGAAAAAACAATTCTTTTTCCCCGGTATAAGAAAATCCGTCGTCATTGCCGTTCCGTAATCCGCCCACAAAAGTACGGTTTTGATTTTAAATTGATTTCAACCCTTCCGAATTTCTTAGCAATTCTTTTGCCGTTTCCCTTATTTTTAAATATTTTCTACTGTTTCTCCCGGTTGCAGGCCGGATCGGGCGGCCCTTGATCGGGGCCCTGCCTCCAAACATCGGCTCCGGGAAATCCGGCAGTGGTCCGAAGGGCCGGCATTCACGGCTCCTTCTTTTACGGGCGCCGCTGCAGCAGCTCGGTGATATTTTTCCACCGGCCCTCGGTAATACGATACAGGCGCTGATTGGTGTGCACGGAGTCCAATCCTCCCAGGCCCTTCTGGTAAGAACCCAATTTCACATAATCGAAAGCATTCGGAGAAAGATTCGGAGGAAATTGCTCCTTTCCCGAATACCACCCCGTTTTCCATGTTCCCGCTGACTGCAGGCGAACCTGTCGGGCCAATCTTTCCACCTCTGCGGGATCTCCATCTCCGCCCATAAAACAGACACAGGTAACGGCGCTGCCGTATACATCCAGCAATCCCGATAACAGTTCGTCGTCCAGCGCTTCCCCGAGTTCTTGCTGGAGATGCGGGCTGTGACATCCCGGACAACGGTTGGGGCATCCGGAAAGATTAAGGGCGAGGGTTGCCTCGCCCGGAATCTCCTGGAAAACGATATCATAACTGGCCAGCCGCAGCATAGTACCGTTGGGCCGCCTCTTTCTGGCGGGCTTGTGAGAAGTTGCTGACGCGTTTCATATAGCCGATGATCCGGGTCAGGTAATCCGTATGTTCACTGCCGCATTGGGGGCAGGCTTTCAGGTTTCGTTTGTCGATGTGGCCGCAATCGTTGCAAATCGTATTGGGAATGTTGAAGGTAAAATAATTGCATCCTTCCCGGGTAGCCACTTTGATCAGGTGCGCGTATTGCTCTTTGGACAGGTGTTCGTTCAGATTCATGTGCAAGGCGGAACCACCGGTCAGGTGTTCGATGTATTTGCGCCCGTGCAACCGGAATTTATCGATGATGTTGGTCGATTCGTCTTCTACCAGGTAAAAATAACTGTTGTAGCAGTCGCGATTGACCTGATAACCGTCCCGTTTATCCCATTTGGCATGTTTAACCCCGACGTTTTCCGCCGGTATCATCTCGCAGTTGAACATGACTTCCGAAGAGCGGTATTTTTTATTGTATTTTTCTACCGTGCTGAGAATCTGTCGGGTAAATTGTTCGTACTGCGGATTGTCCG
>JAJQAW010000036.1:0-1307 GCA_021203585.1 Rikenellaceae bacterium | reverse complement strand
TTTCGATGCCCAGGTATTCGGCCGCTTCCACCAATCCGTTCACTCCCACGGTCAGGTACTGGCGGCCCATGTTGATGTAGCCTGCATCGAATAAAGGCAACATCTCTTTTTGATGCATATATTTCAAATTCTCGTTGTAAGCCAATTGGACTTTGTGCACCAGATCAATCACCTCTTCCAGGAAGAATTGGTAAGTCATCCCTTTCCGGGCGGCATACTGGATGCAACGGTTCAGGTTAATGGTCAGAACGCTCTTCGATCCGGTCGATACTCCGCCCGCGCCCAGGGTATAGCTGAATCCGTTATCCGTAATCTCGTTGCGCAGCCGGCAGCAACTGCTCAGGGAATCGGCATTGTCGCTGATGTAGGTAAAAAACGAATGGCCTTCGGCGTACATCTGGGCTGTAAAATCGCCGTATTCTTTATCCTTGGGTTCGCCGTTTTCGGTCAGCAGAGCCATCGTTTCGACCGGGAAGGTCAATACGGTACGGGTACGTTCGGCATTAAACCACCGCATGAAGCGTTTTTGCAGCCAGTTGAGCGAATCCCAATCCGGTTTGGAACCGTTCGGGAATACAAAATTATCGAATAAGCTCTCAAAATAGTAGCGGTCGTAATAGGAAATATTCCAGAATACGGCCTGGAAATTCCGGGCGCCGGTCGGTTGATTGATCGAATAGACGATCTGTTCGAAATAATCGGTGATCACTTTATCCAACGAGCGTTGTTTTTTGGACAGATCGACTACTTTCTCCGGATCCTTGTAATAATCTTCTCCGTATTCGAGGCCGATAAAATAGTTCATATACATCAGGAACTCGGGGGTCGCGCAAGCTCCGCTCAACATGCTGGAAACCATAAAGACCATGTTGATAAAGCCGCCGCAGAAGGATTTCAAATTGGTCGGCGCTTTAGAATTTCCGCCGATCGAAGTGGTGCCGCCGATCAGCCAAGGGTACATCGTGATGCTGGCGCAGTAATTGGCCAGACTGGTTTCATCGTTCTTATAGATGAAATGGTTATTCAGCAGCTCCACATACCGGTCCGAAAGTTCTTTACCGTACATCTCCTTGAGGCGGTCGGTCAGCATCCGGCGGTTGAGCCGGATAAAATTGGATTTGGGCAATTCCCCGATCAGCGTAGCCATGTTTTTATTCTCTACATTGGCGTTGGCATCGTACTTACTCCCGGTAGCCGCGTTTAAAGAGTCGCAGTAATCCATCAGGAATTTCAGTTTATCGCGCACTTCCCGGTCTTCGGTATGTTTTTGGCGGTAAAGCATGTATGATTTGGCTACGGTATAGTAG
>JAJQAW010000047.1 GCA_021203585.1 Rikenellaceae bacterium | reverse complement strand
GCATTACGGCGGGTGCGGGTGCAAGCGATCAGAAAAAAACCAGTTATCCGCCCGTACTGGCCCAGTTATTGGGAGAAGGGTACGAAGTAAAAAATTTTGGAATCGGTGGGCGGACCCTGCTCAAAAATGGAGACCGGCCCTATTGGGAGGAGAAAAAATTCCACGATTCACAAGCCTACGAACCGGATATTGTGGTGATCAAATTGGGGACCAACGACACCAAACCGATGAATTGGGATGCCCACGGCATCGAACTGGAGGGAGACCTTCGGGAGATGCTGACCCTCTACCAGAATTTGCCCAGCCGGCCGAAAGTATATGTGTGTTATCCGATTTGGGTGGTGAACGACAATATGACTATCCGCGAAAGCATTTTGGTGGAATACGTCATCCCGACCATTTATAAAGTGGCTTCCGAACTAAACGTCAGCATCATCGATCTGCATACCACCTTGTACGGAATGCCGCAGCTAATCCCGGACGGCGTTCACCCCAACGACCTGGGATATACGCTAATTGCCAAAACCATATACGATCGGATCAAGTAATCCGTGAAAGAACAAGCCTCTTACCGCCCGGACCGTCAAGCCGGTCCGGTTTTTTTATCCTCCGAAGCCGGCCCGCTGCAGATACGGGCTTCGTTGAGTTCCTTTTATGGGTTATGTATTCGCACGAGGGAGAAATTGCCCGAAAAAAAGAACCGCACTTGCTGCACCGGGTCATAGAGGCGGGAGAGCAAAACCCACAATTTGACTCAATTTCAGGAAAAATAAGCGATAAACCCTTATCTTTGGCCCATCAAAGAGGCTTGGGTTGTTATGTTGATACTGATAGGACTATTGTCTTTTTTCATTTTTATCGTACCCGTATGGTATAAATACGCGCTGACCCTGGGAGTGATCGCCGCCGGTGCGGGATTGGCCGTCATCGGAGCCCTGGCTGCGTTGACTGGAAAAACGCCGGATATTCCGCTTTTCGCCAATTATTACAGTCCGGTATTCCGGTTCGCTTTTCCTCAGATGGACCGGCTTTCTGCGGTGTTTGCCGCGATCGTCTCCCTGACCACCTTTAGCATTACATTGTACGCACGCGATGATTTGAAAAGGGTTACGGCCCATTTTTCTGCGGTCCAGCTATCGGTTCAATTTTTCGCTCTGTCGGTTATGTTTTATTCGATGCTCGGTGTGACGCTTTTCCGGGGCGGATTCGCCTTTCTGACCGCTTGGGAGCTGATGACTATCGCCTCCTTCGTACTCATCCTTTCCCGGGGGGAAAGCGGGAAGTCCGGCGTGCGGCGATCAATTACCTCATCCTGATGCACGTCGGATTCGTCTTTCTGATAGTCGGTTTTGTGATCGGTTCCGGCAATGGTTCGATCGGTGGATTCCAATACCTGGCGGATTACTTCGCCGGTAATCCGCCTCTCTGGCTCTTTGTCTTATTTTTGATCGGCTTCGGAATGAAAGCCGGGTTATTTCCGCTCCATATCTGGATGCCGGAAGCCTATTCGGCAGCTCCCTCCTATGTCTCCGGGTGTCTGTCGGGGGCCATGAGTAAACTGGGTATTTACGGAATTTTACGGGTATTGACTTCGGTCGGTCCGGATTTACGGACCGTCGGCGTGATTCTGTTGGCCGCAGGAATCGTTACGGCTTTGTGGGGAATTGCTCAGGCGGTGCTCCAAAACGATTTGAAAAAGTTGTTGGCCTGCTTCAGCATCGAAAATATCGGGATTATCGTAACGGCCATCGGAGCGGGAACCTTGGGACTTTCGGCCGGGAATCAGCTGTTGGCCCTGTTCGGCTATGGCGGAGCTTTGCTTCATGTGGTAAACCATTCCCTGTATAAACCCTTGTTGTTTATGGGGGCTGGCTCGGTCGCTCTGGCCGCCGGAACGCGAAATCTGGAGCAATTGGGCGGACTTTCCTGTTCGATGCCGGTAACCACGATGCTTTTTTTGTGCGGCGCGATCGGCATCTGCGCTCTTCCGCCTTTCAATGGTTTTATCTCGGAATTTTTGATTTACAGCGGATTCCTGCAATCCGCGGCTGCCGGATCGCTGATCATCTGGTCCGTGGTCGGTATGGCGGCCCTGGCTTTGGTAGGGGGAATCGCGGTGTTGGTCTTCTGTAAAGCCTTCGGCATCGGGTTTTTAGGAATTCCTCGAAGTCCCGGAGCGGCTGCGGCCAAGGAGGTTTCTTCGTGGATGCTGGCCGCTCAAATGCTACCGTTGGCCGGTATGTTGTCGATCGGTTTATTTCCCGGGGCGGTGGTTCCGGTTATGCTGCACATTGCGGGAGAGACTTTTTTGTCGGGCGAAAGCTGGCGGTGGATAGCCGCGGGAGCTCAACCGGGAAGCTTGTGGGGAATTTCGATGAGTATGGCCTTGTTGATTACGATCGTTGCCGGGTTGGCCTTTTGGCGCAGCCGGGTGCATAAAAAACAGTCCGTTAGTCGATCCCCGACGTGGGGCTGCGGATTTACGGAAGTCCACGCAGACATGCAGTATACCGGTGAATCCTTTTCGGAAGGGTTCGAACACATGCGCAATTCGCCGAGCCCGGCTCGTTCCTACACAAAGCGGAGAGGGCAAGGGGTGCCCCACGAAGAATTGTTTGCCCGTCCCCACCGTTTCGGTGTGCGCCACAAAGACCGGGTGGACAGCTTGATTTCCGAACGGTGGGCCTACCTGGTGCGTAAACTGAACGCCCGGTTGGCGCTATTTCAGACCGGAAAAATCAACCATTATATACTGCACGCCTTGTTGTTTCTGGCGTTGGTTTTCCTGATCACGTGGATCGGATGGATTTAAACGGATGATAGCGATACTATTCATACTCATGGCGGCCGTCAGCCTGACGGGAATTATTAACCGGACCCGCGCCAAATTGTCGGGACGGAAGGGGATCCGCTTTTGGCAGCACCTATTCCAGGTACGGTTGCTCCTGCGTAAAGGTACGGTTTACGGTACTACGGCCGGATGGATGTTCCGGTTGGCGCCGTTGGTTTATCTGAGAGCCGGTTTTTCAGCGGCGTTGTTCATTCCCTTGGGCGGCTATCCCGCGCTGTTTCACTTCGAAGGCGATGTGGTGGTGTTTGCCTGCCTCATGGCCTTGGCCCGGTTTTTCCTGATCCTCGGGGCGCTGGACACCGGAAGTTCCTTTGAAGGGATGGGAGCGGCCTGCGAAGCCTTGTACGGGGCGCTGGTCGAACCGGTGTTTTTCTTTATTTTCGGAACCTTGGCTATGATGACCGGATATACTAGTTTCAGTTCGATGTTCGCAGCCTTGAGCGCCGGTACACCGGAAACCGTCATCGTCACCCTGCTCCTGGCCTATGTAATCATCAAATTGATTCAGGTCGAATGCGGAAGGATTCCGATCGACGATCCCCGAACCCATTTGGAATTAACCATGGTTCACGAAGTGATGATTCTGGATTACAGCGAGTTCGACCTGGCTTTAATCCATATGGGCAGTTGGTTGAAAATGGGGGTTCTGGCCACGCTCGCCGGCGGAGTGATCGCTTCTACCATCCCATACAAAGGGATGACCCTGCTGTTGATTTTCATTCTCACGGCCCTGATCGGTATTTTTATCGGAGCGGTCGAGTCGATCAAAGCCCGCAACCGGTTGAATAAAAACGCCACCGCCGTGGTGACCACCGCTTCACTGGCGCTGTTCGCTTTTTTATTGGTGTATATTATCTCCTTAAATATCACGCTGGATTAACCGCTCGAAGCCGGTGTCCGGACAAAGAATTGGGAAAATGCTGTTTGCGCTGATTATCGTATACGTCGTCACGCTGGTTTACCTGGCCATTACCGACCGCTTCCGCAATTATGCCTCGCTGATCATGTTGCAGGGGTGGGTTTTGTTCGGGGTGGTGATTTTGCAGTTGCATGCCATCGATTGGGCCGAACTGGCGTTTGTGTTGGCCGAAACACTGGTTTTCAAGGCGATCATCGTGCCCTACATGCTGTTTAATATCATCCGTAAAACCGGTGTGGCACGGGTTCATGAAGGATCGGTGACGGGTATGAATTCCCTGCTGCTTTTTATAACCGGACTGTTGGTCAGTGCGGGTATAGCCTATTACATCGCCGATACGACGGTCAATGTCGTCTTCTTTGCCGTAGCATTATACGCGGTATTGTGCGGGTTGATCCTGATCACCACGCACAAACGGATTTTTTCTCACCTGGTCGGTTTTCTGGTCATCGAAAACGGCGTGTTTCTCTTCTCCCTGGCTGTAGGGGTGGAAATGCCGATGCTGGTGAACATCGCCATGATGCTGGACATCCTGATGAGTGTCCTGATGATGGGGGTGTTTTTCAGTAAACTGGGCGAACGCATCCGTAATCTGACCTCGGACGAACTGACCTCTCTCAAAGATTGACGCATGCTGTACATTTACTCGATATTGGCTTTACTTTCCCTGGCCTTGGTGCTGAGGGCTCGAAGCCGTAACCACGTCACCGCCTGGGCATCGTTGTTTTATGCCGTCCAAGCCGCTGCCGCCTTGTAGGCGTTTACGGCGGGTTTCGGGCAAACGGCATGGCATTACTTGACTTTCGATTACTTGGGAGTGCTGTTTCACGGACTTACGGCGGTTATTTCTCCCATCGTATTCATTCAAAGCCGCAGCTACCTGGATACGGAAACCGTACGGCAATACCGTTTGTATCACCTCGGATTAATTGCGCTCTGCATGGCGGTAACCGGTGTGTATTATGCCAATAATGCCGCGGCGACCTGGATTTTTTTGGAAGCCACGACCCTGGCCACCGCGCTGCTGGTTTACCACCGCCGCACGGTTCGCAGTCTGGAAGCCACTTGGAAATACGTATTCGTATCTTCCGTCGGAGTGGCGGTCGCCTACTTGGGCATTCTGATGCTCAGTACGGCGGTTTCGGGGGAAGAAAGTCTCGCCTATGTACAACTGCTGCGTTCCGTAGCCACTGCCAATCCGCTTTACATGAAACTCGCCTTTCTGCTGATCCTGACCGGATATAGATGTAAAATGGAAGTTTTTCCCCTTTATACGGTCGGTGTGGATGCCAACCATGCCGCACCCGCACCGGCGTCGGCACTGATTTCCACCGCCCTGGTGAATGCCGGTTTTGTGGCGTTTTTTCGGGTCTATCAGGTGCTCACCCTGTCCGGTATATATTCCTGGATCAAAAGCGTGCTGCTCCTGACCGGCATCCTTTCTGTGCTGATTGTAGCCGTGTACCTGCGCCGAACCCACAATTACAAACGCTTTTTGACCTACTCGACGGTTGAAAATCTGGGTATTGTCCTGATCGGTCTCGGCTTGGGAGGCTGGGGGATTTTCGCCGCCCTGTTTCACTTGACGATTCATTCACTGATTAAATCCGGGATGTTTTTGCAGATGGCCCAGATCGGAAGAATATACCGAACCTACCGGATGAACCGGATCGGGGATTATTTTAAAACCTATCGGCTCGGCTCTCTCGTAGTCCTGATGGGAACGGTCGGATTATTGGCTTTTCCCCCTTCCGGACTTTTCGTTTCGGAATTAATCATCCTCAAGGAGTTGGTAGCCGGTAGCCATTGGGCGATTCTGGTGCTGTTCGTCTTGCTGATCTGTCTGGTGCTTTTTACCCTGAGCCGCCGCTTCACCGGTTTACTGTTGCGGCCCGTCCATTCGGGCCGTGCGGATATATCGACCATAAGCCGGGCCGCTACCTGGCTCCAATTCGCACTGCTGCTGACCGCCCTCGTCCTGGGGATTGTTCAACCGCAGCGATGGATCGATTTTCTTCACGCCATAACCGTAGGATTATGAACTGGTACGTAACCCCTCATACCCGATCCCGAGTTGCTCTGGACAAACTCCCGGTATTGCCCTACGCCCGATTCCATCGGGAAGCGGCCGAATTACTGGAAAACGACCGATTTCATTGCGCCCATTATTTCGGGACGCCGGATCGTCAGGGAATTACTATTTATTGTATCCAGCTCAACGACGAATCGGCAAAAGCCTGGATCTACTCCTGGCAATACGGCTATTACGCCCACGAGGAATACCCTTCGCTGAGCGCGATTCATCCGGCCCCCCATCCCTTCGAAAGAGCCATCACCGAACAATTCGGGGTGAAGTTCAAAGACCATCCTTACGATAAGCCCCTTCGGTTTGCCCACGACCGTTGGAACCGCCGGGCCGGCCTGAAGGAGTATTCCTTTTATCAAATCGATTCACCGGCTCTTCACCAGGTGAATGTCGGACCGATTCATGCCGGAATTATCGAACCGGGAGCCTTTCGATTTATCTGCAACGGGGAGATCATTCTGCATATGGAGGTGGTCCTGGGTTTTCAACACCGCGGTATCGAGCGGCTTTTCGGGGCGACCTCCAACTGGTTGAGGCAGGCTGCCTTATCCGAAATCATAGCCGGGGATTCGGCCCTCTCGCATGCCTGGGCCTATGCCGCAGTGATAGAAAAGCTTACCGGGAAAGCGGCGCCGGATCGGTTGGAGCGGGAACGAACGATGGCACAGGAACTGGAACGAATCGCCATGCACATCGGAGATCTATCGGGATTGTGTACCGATATCGGTTACCAATTGGGGCAAGTGGCCTGTGAAGCGCTTCGTACGATCTCCATCAATACGATTCAAAGTTGGTATGGAAACCGGTTCGGTAAATCCTTGATCCGGCCGGGAGGCACCTATTATCCGCTGGAGTCCGCTGCAGGGACCCGGATCGCGGATCATTTGAAGGAAATTCGCCGTAGATTGACCGAGGTATGCGAGGATTTGTTTTCCACCCCGTCCGTGCTCGGTCGGTTCGAGGAATGCGGAAAGGTTTCCCGGGCGCAAATGATGAAAATCGGAGCGGTGGGATTAGCAGCGCGGGCCTCAGGAGTACCGAGGGATATCCGGCAATCGCATCCTTACGGAGCCTTTGACGGTTTCGAAGCCGTGATATTGGATACCGGAGATGTGATGGCCCGAGCCCGAATGAGATACCTGGAGGCACTGCAATCCATCGAACGGATCCTTCATTTGTTGCGGGACAACGATTCCCAGGAATTGCCGCATCCGGATTATACCACACCCCTGCCGCCCGATTTCTTGTGTTTCGCTTTGGTGGAAGGTTGGAGAGGGGAAATCTGTCATGCCGATCTAACCGATGCGCGCGGGATATTGGCCCATTATCGGGTCAAAGACCCATCGCTGCACAACTGGTATGCCCTTTCGCTGGCGGTTCGCGAGGCGGAGATCTCGGACTTTCCGGTCAACAATAAAAGTTTTAACCTCTCCTATTGCGGGCACGATTTATAGCCGTCCATTCCCCCTTTTCGGGTCGGACTCACCCGCATGACTTCCGGTCCGACAACTATCTTGCGAAGATTTGTTTCAGGCGGAGGTGATTTCCGTGCCGTAATCCTCTGCAAACCAGTCTCCCCGGGCTCGTAATACCTGTTCGATGATATCCCGCACGCACCCTTCTCCCCCGGCGAAACCGGAAATATACCGCGCGATCCGCTTCACGTCGATGGACGCGTCGGCCGGACAAACGGATATTCCGGCGTAGCGCATCGGAGGGATATCCGGGATATCGTCTCCCATGAACAATACCTCTTCCCGCTGCAACCGGTATTTTTCCATAAAAGCTTTCAATTGGGGCAATTTGTCGAAACAATCGATGCGAATGTCCTTGACTCCCAGCAGTTCGAAGCGGTGCAGCAACGCCTGTCCTTTTCCCCCGGAGATGATGCAGACCGGATAGCCTTTTTCCACCAGCACTTTCATTGCAAAACCGTCTTTGGCATGGTAGGTTCGCATGAATTCGCGGTCGGGTGTAACCGTAATTTTGTTGTCGGTAAAAACGCCGTCCACGTCGAAGACGAAAGCGCGGACCTTAACGATATCTTCTTTAAAGTTTCCCATCGGTTGACTTCATATGTATGATGTGTTCAGTCAGTATCCGGTATATTTCCTGCAGCTGCGGATAAGGGATCAGCTCCTGCATATGTTTTTCCAGGGTAGGATAGTCCTCCCGCATTGCCGGACCGGTTTGTACGGTGCGCGGGAAATGGCTTTCCAGCATCTTGCGGGTAGTTTCGGCAATCAATGGCTTCAGCACGCTGAAATCCATTCCGTTGGCCGACATCCACTGTTCTCCGACGGCATACAGGTGATTGACAAAGTTACAAACAAAAACCGCGGCAATGTGCATTTTTCGGCGTAGGGCCGCATCCGACCGGTATACCGAGTTGCACAGACGGGAACCCAGCGCTTCGAGCAAGGAGTAATCCGTCCCGTGTTCCGCTTCGATAAAAAGGGGTATTTCCCGAAATTCCACTTCTCTTCCGGCTGTGAACGTCTGCAATGGATAGAAAACGCCTCGGCGGGCCACGTTGCAGGAGATCTCTTCCATCAAACAGCTTCCGGAAGTGTGGACCACCAATCCCCGATCGAGGGGCAGCTCCGCCGAAACCTCTCCGATAGCGCGGTCCGATACGGCCAGGATATAGACATCCGCCTGTGCGAGCATAGAAGGCCGGTCTTCCCACGGACAGCCGCCCACGCTCGCCAGCGCTTTTCCCCGCTGCGCGTTACGGGAGAACAGTTGGCACAAGCGCACTCCGTCCGCCTCGGAAAAAGCCCGGACCAGGACTTCCGCCACATGACCGCTACCGATGATCACAATCCGGAGAACTCTTTCCATCGTACACTTTTATATCCTTGAGCAATATGTTGTTGTCCGAAGCCTTGACCACTTGGTCCAATTGCTGAAGAATGCGGGTCACCGATCGGAATTCCACGTATTCTTTTTTGCTCAGATGGGACAAGCCGTGGTTTTCCACGGTGCGAATGACATCGTACACGGTCAAACCGCTGACGTCATGGGCCGGGAAATAGCGTACCGTTTTGTGTTTTTCGTCCTCCACGGAGATAATTAAGCCCGCTTTCTCCAACTCGAAAAGCGTGTCGCGGACGATGCGAACCGGAATATTCAGTATGTTGGCCAGTTGGTCCGAATCCATCTGCTCCTTGTCGTTCATAAAATTATAAGCGATCCGGTGCATGACCAGCAACATGATTTTCCGGCGGTAATTGTAACTCACCTTTTCCGCATCCCGTTCGTATTCGAACCGGTCGATGTTCTGATACCCGAACGAGAGTTCGGCCCCGAACATGACGATTTGCCAACACAGGTTCAACCAGATCAGGAATAAGGGAAGGGCGGCAAAGGTGCCGTAAATGGTGTTGTAGCGGGATAGCAAGCTTTGTCCGTAAGCATAAAACAATTGTACGAAAATGAAGACCGTGCCCGCGATAATTCCCGCTTTCAGGGCGGCCATAAAATGAACTTTGGTATTGGGCATCACCACATACACCAGGGTAAAAATCAGGATAGCCAACACAAAGGGGATAAAAGCGCCGATAAAAGTCAACAGGGGAGAGAGGATCGTTCCGCCCACAATGTTGTCCAGCGTAGTTTCCACTTGGTCGCTGGCCATGGAAAATATGGTCCATAGGATGGGGGTGATGATCAGAACCGATATGTAATCACTCATTTTCCGGGTGATGTTCCGTCCTTTGCGTACTTCCCAGATGTAATTGAAAGAAGCTTCGATATTCAGAAAAACCTTGATGACGGACCACAGCAGGATCAGAAAACCGAAAATGGCGATCAATCCCCCTTTGGCCTGCTGGAGCATATTTCCGGAAAATTCCGTGACTTCCAGAATGATCTCTTCATAGCGGGGCATCGCCTGGATCAGGTAATCGATCATCCGTTCTTTCGAACCGAGCAAGGTCGCCACCCCGAAAATTACGGCGGCCAGCGGAACGATCGCCAGCAGCGTGTAGTAGGTCAATCCGGCCGATCGTACGACCAGTTGATTCTGCCCGTAACTCTGGATGGTATAGATAAATACCTTGATGTAGCCCGAAAACCAGCGCATGAACCGGGAATGGTATTCATGCGGTTCTTTATTCCAGATTTCTTCGGTCAGAAATCGGTAAATTTGTTTTATCTTTTCGATCATCGAACGTAGTCCCCGTCTATTTTAATGCTGGATAAAATTAAGGAATTTTTCGGTGAAACGATTCCCCTTCTCCGGCTATTCCCGATCGCTCCTCCGTTCGGAGCGGTTCCACCCGGAAAACTACCGGTTTACCGTTCAGTTCGGTAAAAGCCAGCCAGATGTCTCCGCCTTCCTGCACGCCCAGCCTTTGTAGGATTTCCCGGCTGGATAAGAAGAAATTGCGCCGTAGCAGGTTCACCCTGCGGATTTCCTCCTGTTTGATCCATTTTTTCAACCGTTTCGGATGAAATCCATCCAGTCCGGCGATGCGGTAAATCCGCCCCGGAAATTCCGCCGGTAGCCGGCGTGCGTAAACGAAACCGTACTCCGCCGGCAGAAACAGGTCCGATTCGGGGTAGTATCTCCGTAGCAAAGCCTGTGCCAGCCGTCCTTTGTAAAAAGCGGCGTCCGGTACGAGCAGGTAGGAGTAATCGAAATCCTCCGGCCGTTCGATCTGCCGCTCGGGGAATCGCTCTTCCGGGCGGAAAGTAAAGGTTTTATTACCGGATAGGCTGATTCTAAGTTCGGTATACTCCGATCCGGGGGCCAATTCCGCCAACAACTCCTTGACTTCTCCCTCCACCGAAACAATTTCCAATCGGGCAATCGATCCGGAAAAAACCCGCAACGCTTCCTCCAGGTCGAACAAAGGAGATAATTTGACCACTACCCGGAGGGCCCGCTACATTAAATCGGGCAGTAATTCGAGTATATTTGGAGAGCACTCTTCCAACAAAAAAACCCGCTCGTTTGCGCTCCGGCGGGCCGGATCGAGGTACATCAAATCGGCAGTCGGGCCGGTATAAGCCGATAAAAAAGCTTCGGCCGATGAGTTTTCCACCGTGATGTTGTGCGCCTTCAGCAGCTCGAAATTATGACGGGCTACCCGGGCCAGCACCTCATCGCGTTCTACAGCGATCACCCGGTCGAAGCTGCGGGAAAAATGAAAGGCGTCCACTCCCAGTCCGCAGGTCAGATCGATGCACAATCGGCCGGAATAGTTCTTTCTCGCCGCAGCGGCCTGGCTGCTGCATTGCTCGTAGGAAAGAGGGGGGGATTAGACATCGGGATCGGTAGAAAGCGGGGATTTTAACTCGGGCCCGGGCC
>JAJQAW010000130.1 GCA_021203585.1 Rikenellaceae bacterium | reverse complement strand
ATCAAGCTTTTTTTCGGAACCAAGGCCGATAAAGATCGTAAAACGATCGAGCCTTTTGTGCAGTCCATTAAAAAAGCTTACCCGGAAATAGATGCTTTGAGCAACGATCAGTTGCGTGCCCGTACCGAAGAACTGAAACAGGAAATACGAGAATACATCCGGCCGGACGAAGAAAAAATAGTCCAGCTGAAATCCGAAATGGAATCCGATGCGATTTCCATCGAAGAAAAGGAGCGGATCGGTAAGGAGATCGATAAACTGGTCAAAACGATCGATGAAAAGATCGAACAGAAATTGAATGATATACTGCCGGTGGCCTTTTCGATTGTCAAATCGACCGCTCGCCGCTTTACGGAAAACAGCGAGATTATAGTGCAAGCCACCGATTTCGACCGCGATCTGGCGGCCGTGAAAGACTTTGTGACCATTCAGGGCGAGCAGGCGGTATATAAAAACGAGTGGATGGCCGGCGGCAATATGGTTAAATGGGATATGGTCCATTACGACAGCCAATTGTTCGGCGGGGTCGTGCTTCATCAGGGGAAGATCGCGGAAATGGCGACCGGTGAAGGGAAAACCCTCGTGGCTACGCTGCCCGTCTTTCTCAATGCCTTGGCCGGCAAAGGTGTCCACATCGTTACGGTCAACGATTACCTGGCCCGGCGCGACTCGGAATGGATGGGCCCGATGTACCAGTTTCACGGATTGTCGGTGGATTGCATCGACAAACATCAGCCCAACTCGGATGCCCGCCGCAAAGCTTACAATGCCGATATCACCTTTGGTACCAACAATGAATACGGGTTCGATTACCTGAGGGACAACATGGCCATTTCGCCGGGCGACCTGGTACAGCGCAAACATCATTTTGCGATCGTGGATGAGGTGGACTCCGTGCTGATCGACGATGCACGGACTCCGTTGATCATTTCCGGACCGGTCCCCAAAGGTGAGGATCAGATGTTCCTGGAATACAAGCCGATTGTGGAGCAGCTATACAACCTGCAACGCAACCAGGTGGCTCAATTGTTGGCCGAGGCGAAAAAATTGATTGCCGCCGGAAAAACCGAAGAGGGCGGGATCATGCTTTACCGGGCCCATAAAGGTCTGCCCAAAAATAAAGCGTTGATCAAATTCCTCAGTGAAACCGGTATGCGTTCATTGATGCTGAAGACGGAAAATACCTTCATGCAGGATAATAACCGCCGGATGCCGGAGATTACCGAAGAATTGTTCTTTGTGATCGATGAAAAAGGCCATTCGGTCGAATTGATGGACAAAGGCCATGAAGCGTTGGCCCGCAGTGTCAACGATCCGCAATTCTTCGTGTTGCCCGATATGGGAAGCCTTATCGCCGATCTGGAAAAATCGGAACTGTCGGCGGAGAAAAAACTGCAGCAAAAGGATCAACTTTTGAGCGATTATGCCCTCAAATCGGAGCGCGTGCACACGGTGAATCAATTGCTCAAAGCCTATGCGATGTTCGAGAAGGACGACGAGTATGTGGTGATGGACAACAAGGTGAAGATAGTCGACGAGCAGACCGGCCGTATCCTGGAGGGTCGCCGATACTCGGACGGGTTGCACCAGGCGATCGAGGCGAAAGAAAATGTGAAAGTGGAGGCCGCCACACAAACGTTCGCTACGGTGACTCTGCAAAACTATTTCCGGATGTACCACAAATTGGGAGGTATGACCGGTACCGCGGAAACGGAAGCCAGCGAATTCTGGAACATCTATAAATTGGATGTTGTGGTGATTCCGACCAACCGTCCGGTCATTCGCGACGACCGCAACGATTTGATATATAAGACGAAGCGTGAAAAATATGCCGCTGTTATCGACGGGATCGAGCAATTGACTCAAGCCGGGCGGCCGGCGCTTGTCGGTACCACGTCGGTCGAAATTTCGGAATTGCTGAGTAAAATGCTCAAGTTGCGCGGAATCCGGCACAACGTGCTCAATGCGAAGCAGCACCAACAGGAGGCACAGATCGTACTGGAAGCCGGTCGTTCTGGTCAGGTGACGATCGCAACCAATATGGCCGGCCGGGGTACGGATATCAAGCTGAGCCCGGAAGTGAAAGCATCGGGTGGTTTAGCTATCGTGGGTACCGAGCGGCACGAATCCCGTCGGGTAGACCGTCAGTTGCGCGGACGGGCCGGACGGCAGGGAGACCCCGGTTCTTCGCAATTCTTCGTATCCTTGGAAGACGACTTGATGCGTCTGTTCGGTTCAGAACGCATTTCCGGTTTAATGGACCGCATGGGATTGAAAGACGGAGAGGTGATCCAGGCCGGAATGATGAATAAAGCCATCGAACGCGCCCAGAAGAAAGTGGAAGAAAACCACTTCGGGGTTCGTAAGCGGTTGCTGGAATACGACGATGTGATGAATTCCCAACGCGAAGTCATTTACACGCGTCGCCGGCATGCTTTGTTCGGAGAGCGGATCGAGTTGGACCTGAATAACCTGATAGCTGATTTTGACGAATACTTCGCCCTCAATTACAAAGGGATCGACTGGGAAGATTTCAAACTCGAGCTGATCCGTGCCGTGGCCATCGAACCTTCGTTCGAGGAGTCCGTCTATCAAAAATCGACGGAATCGCAGTTAGCCGATTTGATTTTCAGCGATTTGGAAAACGCGCTGGAACGTCGTAAAACCGCGATTGCCCAAATGGCGTGGCCCATCATCAAAAAAGTGTACGAGGAACAGGGCCAGCAATATGAGAATATGTACGTTCCGATTACCGACGGCATAAAAGGATTCAACGTTCCGGTCAATCTGAAAAAAACGTACGAATCCGAAGGCGGCGAGATCTGGAAACAATTCAGCAAAGTGGTGATGCTGCTGATGATCGATGAAAACTGGAAAGAACACCTGCGGGACATGGATGATTTGCGTCAGTCCGTACAGAATGCCGTATACGAACAGAAGGATCCGTTGTTGATTTACAAGGGCGAATCGTTCAAGTTATTCCAGCAAATGCTGAATTCGACCAACCGGGAGATTATATCGGTATTGCTGAAAGCTTACATTCCGGTTCGGGAGCGCTCGGCCGAAGAGATGAGCCGTCAACAGCAACCCCCGCGCCCAAAAACGGATTTATCCAAGCTGCACACTTCCCGCATGGAGGCGGCGGCCCGTGCCGGAGAAGGAGAAAAGAGCAAGCCTGCTCCGGTCATTGCCGAGAAAAAAGTGGGACGGAACGATCCCTGCCCTTGTGGGTCGGGGAAAAAGTACAAACAGTGCCACGGAAAATAACGGAACCGTCGGGGGTACCGGTCGGGAACGCTTGGTCGGGCTGCGGCATTTCCCGTTTCGGATTTCGAGCCGGCTCGGCTGGCCATGGGTTCCGATGCTTTCGGCATATTATTTGAGCGCCTGTAAAGGAAACATTTAACACACCATATTATGAAAATCGCACCAAACACACACGTCGCTTTAACTTACCAGTTGATGGTCGACGGAGAACTCGTAGACCAGGCAACCGAAGAGCGTCCGTTGGAGTTTATATACGACGCAGGCTTATTACTTCCTGCCTTCGAGCAACACATCAAAGACCTGGAGCCGAGCCAGAATTTCGAATTCAAACTCGACGCGGCCAACGGGTATGGCCAGACCATGGAGGAAGCGATGATCGAATTACCCAAAACCTCCTTTATAGTAGACGGTAAAATCGAGGACGGCATGCTCGAAGTCGGTAATACCATTCCGATGATGGATAATCAGGGACATCAGATGATGGGGCAGGTAACCGAAGTGAAAGAGAATTCGGTGATGATGGATTTCAATCATCCCTTAGCCGGCAAAGAACTTCACTTTTCCGGAAAAGTGGAGCAAGTACGTGAAGTGACCGATGAAGACCGAGCCAAATACATCGGCGGTGGTTGCGGCTGTGGACAAGACCATGGCGGTTGCGACGATTGTGAAGGAAGCTGCAGCTAATTCTACAGGCCGTTCGAACGCCGGAATCCCGATCGGGATTCCGGCTTTTTTTGGACCGTCGATCGGGGGACGGACTCACCCCCGCGATTCCGATGCAAGCCAGGGTCGCAAGTGCGGTATGGGCGGTAGAAACCGAAAAAGAGAGCAAACCCACGGGTTTGCTCTCCTGATTTTGTTTACAAAAATCCCAATTCCAGCAGGGCTTCCTCCGAGAGCATGGATTTATCCCACGGCGGATCGAAGGTTAGAATGACGTTGGCCTCCCGGACTCCTTTCACTTTAGCCACTTGAGTTTGAACATCCTCCACCAACTGATCCGCTACGGGGCAGTTGGGAGCGGTCAGGGTCATGCGGATGGTCGCCGTGCCGTCCGGGTCCACATCGATTTCATAGATCAATCCCAGGTCGTAAATATTAATCGGGATTTCCGGATCGTAAATATTTTTGAGCACGAGCACGATATCTTGCTCGATTTGCAGTATTTCCTGTGGAGTGATTGCCATACCGAGATCCGCTTACTGTGTTTGTTGTGTTTTAGCCTGATAAGCCAGCGCATACAGGCGCATCTGTTTCACCATTCCCAGCAATCCGTTGGCACGGGTGGGAGAAAGGTTTTCCCGAAGACCGATTTTTTCGACGAAATAGAGTTCCGTATCGAGTACTTGCTGCGGAGTTCGGCCGTTGAGCACCCGGATCAGCAGAGCAATAATTCCCTTGGTGATGATGGCGTCGCTGTCGGCAGTGAAATACATGTTCCCATCCCGTAGCTCGGCATCCACCCATACCCGGGATTGGCATCCTTTGATCAGGTATTGGTCCGTACGGTGCTTCTCCTCGATCGGCGGCAATTCTTTGGCCAGTTCGATCAGGTAATTGTATTTATCCATCCAATCTTCGAAGATGGAAAATTCTTCGATGATGGCTTCTTGTATCGGGTCGGTTTGTGACATGGCATTCGGTTGATTTTATTCCGGACGATTCGTTCGACGCGGTCAGCGGGCAAATCGCCGGGTGATCGGTATTATTTCAGTACCCGTGGCAGCGTCCGGCAGACTAATGCCCAAAATACGTGCCAGTGTAGGGGTAACATCGGTCATCGAAACGGGGGTGTGGATCGTCTCGGCCTGCATTCTGGCCCCGTACCACAGCAACGGAACATGGGTGTCGTATTCGTAAATGGAACCGGTCAGCGAAATTTTATCCTGCTGTTCTTCGATCCATCCGGGCATCAGATTCAAAATCACGTCCCCCGAATGTTTCGGGTAATACCCGTGCTGAATTTTCTGCAGGGCCCCACCGCCATAATAATTATTTTGCAATCCGGTTCCGGTTAACGCCTGGGCGACTCCCCGGAATTGCAACGCGAAAGCCGCCACTTTGGACTGTATTTCAGCCAGGTTGAGCCCCTTTTCAAAGATGACCCGGTGGTTCAGGTAAAGGCTGCTGTTGGCGTAATCCACCACCCAGTTTTCAACTCCGTACTGGGTATTGAGAAATCCGTTGATCAGCACCTTGAATTGCATGACGTTGAACCGGCCGCCCGGATACCGCCCCTTTTCCCGGTAAGTATCGCTCGAGCCGTGGTCTGCGGTAACGATAAACAGCGTATTGTTTTTGCCGAGCTGGATATCGGTAAATTCGATCAATCCGGCTATATTTTCATCCAGCCGGTACAGGGCGTCTTCGGTTTCTATCGCTTCCGTACCGTAAGTTTCGGTGATATACCGAAAAGGGTCGATCGTTACGGTCAGCATATCCGGATAATCGTCCTTGCCGAGGCTTTCGTAGATAATGGTCTGCTTGACAAATTCCATCATCATATCCACTCCCATCGGGGTAATCTGCATCTTGAAATACCCGTCGTTTTCCTTGCGCCGAAAGAGCCGATTGAGGGAAAAGGTGATGTTCCGATCCCCGTCGGATACGATCTCGCTGCGCTCGGAATAGACATATTGCGAGGGCAACCGGTACATGGACCATTCCCTTTGGTTGTAGGAATCCACCAATTTTTGCTGATTGAAGTTATCCACCCAGTTGGGTAATCGGTCCATGTAGTAAGTGCTGGTGCACCAGTTTCCTCGGAACGGATCGAACCAATACGCTGCATCGGCCAATCTGCCGCCGCCGAGGATGCCGGAGACCGGTTCCAGGGCGATACTGATGACCCGTGAAAGGGGATTATGGCGTTTCAATTCATCCCCGAGCGTACTGGTGGTCAGTTGCGTGGGTGCGTATTGTCCCAGAATCTCCACACAACCGAGTCCGTAATAGTTTTTATCGGAAATGACGTATACCGGATCGTTGGTCGTATAATCCAACCACCGATCCGAAACGATGCCGTGTGTAGCCGGATTCGACCCGCTGAGCAGCGTGGTGATCCCTGCCGGAGTATTGTTGCCCATATAATCGTACCGGGTATTGGTACAGTTTATCCCGTCCCGGAGCAGAGTCCGGAAGCCCTGTTCGGAAAAATAGTGTTCGAAACGTTTCAGGTAATCGTACCGCATGGAACTGACTACGATATTGACCACCAGTTTCGGCGGAGTTTCCTGGGCCGTTCCGGTCAGGGTCAGACAAACTGCTATCAATACAAGGATACGACGCATATCCGGATTCCTTTCTCTTAAAATGAGCCACAAAAATACAAAATTCTTATGAGAGTCCGACTTTTCCTGTCTCCGGAATTTCTTTTTTTCCTTCCCATCCATTTCCCCCGGCAAAAGTCCGCGCTAATTTTGGGCTCCCCGGTTAATTTTGTTAAATTTACCCTATCCGAACTACTTAAATAATCCCGATCGATGAAGAAGTTACTCCTTTTTTTTACGTTTTTTCCCTCACAGGGGTCAGCCGTGCGCAAACGGAGACCGCCTATCGATTGCCTCCGCAGGAAATCCTGGAATTGGCCGATTACCAGGCGGCGCCGATGCTCTCCATGAGTTCGGACCGAACTCGAATGCTGTTGCTTTCCAGGAACACCTACAGGACTTTGGCCGAACTATCGGAACCCGAACTCCGGCTCGGGGGATTACGGGTCAATCCACGGACCAATATCTCTAGCGGGGAGAGTTATCGAAACAACATCCGTTTTAAGGGTCTGTACGATTCCGAAGAGACCCAGGTCGAGGGATTGCCGGAAAACCCGCGGCTGACTCATTTTTCCTGGTCGCCGGATGAAACCAAAGTAGCCTTTACCCACACTACGGACCAGGGGGTGGAGTTGTGGTATTTCGATTTTTCCGATGCCCGGGCGCATCGGTTGACCGAAGCTTGTCTAAATGCGAACCTGGGCTTACCGTATAGTTAGTGCCGAGATAGCCGTTCGCTATTGATTCGGGTCTTTCCTGCCAACCGCCCGGCGTTGATCGACGCGGAGCTACACTTGCCGGCCGGTCCGACGATTTCCGTCAGCGAGCCGGGTGTGCAGGCTCAGAACCGCACTTATCAGGATTTGCTCCAGAATCCAACGGATGAGGAAAATTTCGATCGGCTGGTCACGGCGGAAATTTTCATTACCGATCTAAACGGCCATCGTACACCGGTATTACCGGCCGACCGGTATTCCCGTCTATCGTTTTCGCCGAACGGAACGTACCTGTTGGTTTCCCGGCTGCGTAAACCCTACTCCTACCAGGTTCCCTATACCCGTTTCCCGACGGTTACGGACATCTACGAAGCTTCGGGACAATGGGTCTGCCAGGTTCATGAAAAACCCCTGATCGAAGCGTTGCCGAAAGGATTTATGGCTACCCAAACCGGCAAAAGATCGATCGGCTGGAGAAACGACCGACCGGCCACGCTGTATTGGGTCGAGGCCCTGAACGGCGGTGATCCGGAGGTGAAGGTGGAACACCGGGACGAACTATTCGAACTTCCTGCGCCCTTCGACGGGAGTCCGAGAACACTGGCTAAAACCATCGATCGCTTCAGTACCGTTCTGTGAGGGGACGACCGGACGGCCATTGTGGTGGACAGCTGGCAAAACACTCGCAATCGCAGGACCTATTTGATCGATCCTTCGGACCCTGCCCGGCCGCCTGTCATTTTATCGGACCGCAATTACCAGAATATATATACGGATCCCGGGGAATTCGACCGGAAAAAAACCGTTTCGGACAATATGTCCTCCACCTGGAGGGCCGCAAGGCTTACCTGATCGGCGAGGGGTATACTCCCCAGGGTAAATTTCCGTTCGTGGACCGGATCGATCTGGATACGCGCCGTACCGAACGGATTTTCCAATCGCAGTATACCGATCGGGTATTGTCCATAAACTCGTTGATGGACGCGCAAAAGGGAGAGTTGCTGGTGCGTCTGGAATCGCCCTCCGAGTATCCGAACTATTTTTTGATTCAAACCCGTAAACGAAGCGCTCCGGTGCAGGTGACTCATTTTGAAAATCCTTTCAAAAGCCTCGAACACGTACACAAGGAAGTGATTCACTACTCCCGTGAAGACGGGGTGCAGTTGAGCGGAACGCTTTATTTGCCTGCCGGTTACGACCGGGAGAAGAAAGAGAAACTACCGTTGATCATGTGGGCTTATCCGACGGAGTATAAGGATAGGGCCAGTGCGGGACAAACCACGGCCAATCCGAACGCATTTACCTTCCCCTCCTACGGTTCACCCATCTATTGGGTGATGCGCGGGTATGCCGTGCTGAACAACGCGGCATTTCCGATCGTAGGAGAGGCCGATGAAGAACCGAACGATACCTTCATCGATCAATTGGTGGCCAACGCTCGGGCGGCCATTGATGCCCTGGATGGTTTGGGATACATCGACCGCCGCCGGGTTGCGGTGGGCGGCTATTCCTACGGAGCCTTTATGACGGCCAATTTGCTGACCCATTCCGATCTCTTTGCCGCCGGAATCGCTCGCAGCGGCGCCTACAACCGTACGCTGACTCCATTCGGTTTTCAGCGGGAAGAACGTAATTACTGGGAAGCTCCTCAGGTCTACAATGCCATGTCTCCCTTTATGCATGCCGATCGGATGAAAACCCCGCTGCTGTTGATCCATGGAGAAAACGATAACAACAGCGGAACCTTTCCAATGCAAAGCGAACGCTATTTCAATGCTCTGAAAGGATTTGGAGCGCCGGCCCGATTGGTGATTCTTCCCAAGGAAAGCCACAGCTATGCCGCCCGGGAATCCATTATGCATTTGCTGTGGGAACAGGATCAGTGGCTGGAAAAATATGTAAAAAACAGACCGTTGGATTAAGTGCGGTTTGCGCACGAGCATACGCTTCCTGCCCGTAGCCTTGGGCCGGTATATTTTCCTACCGACCGGTGGAGAATTCCGGAAAGGCAGCGAAGGAGTGGATGTAACCTTGTGGTCATCGGTTATCCTGGGGAAAATCGTTCCTATCGATTTCCCCAGGATTTATTTTTCCCCGACTGCCGTCGTTTACCGAAAAAGCTCCCGCGGTAAAGAATGGAACGGGAAGCAACTTTGGATGTGCTGAAAATGCGGCCCGATATCCGTTTGCCGCAGTAGAAGGACTTGCAGTTACTTGGTCCGCAGATTGTCGAAACCCTCTCCGTAAACACCCATCACGCTATCCACGGTAATAAAGGCCTGTGGATCGATTTCTTTGATGACCCGGTAAATCTGCGTGATTTCATTTTTCCGGCAGACGACCATCAATACTTTCTGTTCTTTTTTGGTGTACCACCCCGTAGCTTCCAGAACGGTAACCCCGCGGCTGACGTCGTAAACGATTTTATCGGCGATCTGTTGTTAGTGCCGGGAAACGATCATGATTTCCGAGAATTGCTTATTACCGGCGATGATAAAATCCAGGGTGAGTCCGAAAACACCCACAACGACGTACCCGTAGATCAATGCCGTGATATTTTTAAAGATCAGCACCGAAATCCCCAGGATGATCACATCGCATAACATCAGGATGCGTCCGTAGCTGATATTCCGGTATTTGTTGACGATCATCGCAATGATATCGGTTCCACCGCTGCTACCTCCTTGCATAAAAATAATAGCGATTCCTATGCCGGCCAGGCCGCCTCCGAGTATGGCGGAAAGCAATTTGTCGTCGGCCAACCCCAACAGGTTGGGCGGTAGATACAATTGCATGACGGTCATCAGTCCCGAAATAACCAACATGGCATAAATGGTTTTGATGCCGAATTTCGGGCCGATGATAAACATGGCTGTCGTGACCAGAATCGCGTTGATCAGCAGGTACGAAATACCGATCGGTATGCCGCCGTTTTCGCCTCCGGTCAGATAGTAGATCAACATGGCAATCCCGCCGCTGCTGCCGCCCATCACATTGGCGGAGACCAGGATATTGGTCCAGCTGAAAGAATAAATCAGTAATCCCAGGGTAATGATCGCGTAGGATCTCACCTCTTTCCAAATCCTGTGTGGGACCGGAAGATTTTGAGCAGGCTGCATGGCTTATTGAAAGGTATCGGAAATGATCCGGTTAAACAGATCGGTCAGCGAAATACCCATCGCCTTGGCCTGTTTGGGAATGATGCTGCCCGAACTCATGCCGGGCACGGTATTGATTTCGATCAAATGGGGAATCCCGCTCCGAAGGATAAAATCCACGCGCGCTACTCCCCGACAACCCAGGGAGCGGTAAACTTGTAGGGAGAGCTGCTGAACCCGGGCTGTTTCGTCCGCTGTGAGGCGAGCGGGGGTAATCTCTTCGGACATCCCGGGGGTATATTTGGCCTCATAATCGAAAAATTCCTTTTTCGAAATGATTTCCGTCGGGGGAAACAGCAGTGTCTGGTCGGTGGTCTCCAGGACTCCGCAACTTACTTCGGTTCCTTCGATATATTCTTCTATCAGCACCTGCCGGCTCTCCTGCCATGCCGTTTCTACAGCGGGGATCAACTCCCGGGCGGTTTTCACTTTGGAAACTCCGCAACTGCTACCGCTGGCATTCGGTTTCACAAACACGGGCAGACCCAATTTTTCCACAATAACTTGCGGATCGATCCGATCTCCCCGAGTCAACAGGATTTCCCGAGCTATGGCAATTCCGGTCGGGGCCAGAATCCGTTTGCAAATGGATTTATCGAAACTGAGGGCCGAAGCCAGGAATCCGCCCGAAGAAAACGGAATACCCATCATTTCGAAATAGGCCTGCATCAATCCATCTTCTCCCGGTGTGCCGTGGATCAGAATCAGCGCGTATTCCAGCCGGATTTTTCTTCCATCCAGGGTGAGCGAAAAATCGTTTTTATCCACATCCGTTTCCTCTCCGTCCGCGGCGGTATAAAACCAGCGGGAACCCTGAACCCGGATTAGGAAAGGGTTGTATTTGCTGCGGTCTATGACACCCGCCACCTGTGCTGCGCTGCCGATCGAGACGTCGTATTC
>JAJQAW010000085.1 GCA_021203585.1 Rikenellaceae bacterium | reverse complement strand
TCGGTATTTTGCCCGTAATAAATTTTTACTTAATATTAAAAAATTTTATTTACCGATGGTTTACCAAAACTAAAACCTAATTAAATACCACGATACCTTATGAAAGTAAGTTCAAAAGAGGTTTGGTTCGTCACGGGGAGCCAAGACCTTTATGGAGAAGACACGCTCCGTCAGGTGGCCGAGGATGCCCAGAAAATGGTCGAAGGTCTCAACCAGGCCGATCTTCCGCTGCAAATCGTATGGACACCCACTGTCCGTTCCTCGCAGGAGATTTACAATGTCTGTGTAGAGGCCAACTCGAACGCCGACTGTGTGGGAATTATCACCTGGATGCACACATTCTCTCCGGCCAAGATGTGGATCGGCGGGCTGAAAGTGCTTCACAAACCGCTTTGCCATCTGCACACGCAGTTCAACCGCGAAATTCCGTGGGGAGAGATCGACATGGATTTTATGAACCTGAATCAATCGGCCCACGGCGACCGCGAGTATGGCCATATCGTAAGCCGGATGCGGAAGGCGACCAAAGTGGTGGTCGGTTACTGGCAGGATGCGCAGGTACAGCAAAAACTGGCCGTATGGATGCGGGTGGTTAACGCCTGGGACGACAGCCGGGATATGAAAATAGCCCGTTTCGGCGACAACATGAACAATGTAGCCGTCACGGACGGAGATAAAGTGGAAGCGGAATTGAAACTGGGTTACCATGTGGATTATTATCCGATCGGTGACCTGGTTGCGTATGTGAAAGCGGTTACCGATGAGCAGGTTAAGGAGATGTTGGCCGTGTACGATTCCACTTACCAGGTGGCTCCGAATGCACAGGAAGGCGGTAAAGACCGGGTATCGGTGGTGGAGGCAGCCCGCCAGGAGGTGGCCATGCGGAAATTCTTTGAAGAGCGCAATATCAAAGCATTCACGACCAATTTCGATGCGCTGCATGAGATGCACCAGCTGCCCGGACTGGCCTCCCAACGCCTGATGGCCGACGGGTACGGCTTCGGCGGTGAAGGAGACTGGAAAACCGCGGCCTTAGTTCGCACCATAAAGGTGATGGCGCTCGGACTGCCCGGAGGCACCTCTTTCATGGAAGATTATACATACCACATGACTTCGGGACATATGGCGGCCTTGCAGGCGCATATGCTGGAAGTTTGCCCGTCCGTAGCGCAGAATACGCCGCGCCTGGATGTTTTCCCGTTGGGTATCGGAGGAAAAGCCGATCCGGCGCGCCTGTTGTTCGACACCGCTCCGGGCGACGGGATCGCCTCGACCATTGTGGACGTGGGCAACCGCTTCCGCATGATCGTGAACGAAGTAAAAGTCATCGAGGCCAAGGAAATGCCTAAATTACCGGTGGCCAACGCGTTCTGGATTCCGCAGCCGAACCTGGAAATCGGGGCGCAGGCCTGGATTCTGGCCGGCGGTACGCACCACACCAGCTTCTCGAAGGCGCTGACCACCGAGTATATCGAGGACTACGCCGAAATCGCGGGCATTGAATTGCTGTATATCGACAAGGACACCACAATCCGCAATATCAAACAGCAAATGCGCGTTCAATAGGTCTACTACCTTATTAACAACTTCAACTATTACCTGAATACTAACCTAAAAAACTACTTATGAACGCTGGTTTTACTACCATCGACTACGTGATATTTGCCGTTTACTGTATCGTGATCGTTTTTCTCGGCCTGTGGCTGTCACGTACGAAAAAAGGAGAGGAAAAAACCTCTTCGGATTACTTCCTGGCCGGCCGGACGTTGCCCTGGTGGGCCATCGGGGCGTCGCTGATCGCGGCCAATATCTCGGCGGAACACTTTATCGGCATGTCCGGCTCCGGATTTCGCATTGGGATCGGGATCGCCGCCTACGAGTGGATGGCTGCCGTGGTGCTGATTCTGGTAGCCTTCTTCGTGCTGCCGGTTATGCTCGAAAAGAAAGTATTTACCATGCCTCAGCTGTTGCGCGACCGCTATAGCCACGGGGTATCGCTGGCTTTCTCGATTCTCTGGCTTTTCCTGTACATTTTTGTGAACCTCACTTCCGTAGCCTGGCTCGGCGCCCTGGCGATGAACCAGATTATGGGCGTGGATATGATGTGGGCAGTCGTGCTGCTCATGGTATTTGCCGGGATTTATTCCATATTCGGCGGATTGAAATCCGTGGCCTGGACCGATGTGATCCAGGTGATATTCCTGATCGGAGGAGGATTGATTACGGCCTATTTCGCACTCTCCCATATGGGCGACGGCAATGCCTGGGAGGGGTTACAAACCGTATTCGGCGCGATCCGCGAAACCCCGGGCGACAAACACCTGAACATGATTATCCCGGAGGGAACCATCGTAACGGATAAAACCGGTTCGTTCGATATCTTCCAGGACCTGCCGGGACTGGCGTTGATCTTCGGCGCGATCTGGATCACCAATATCGGTTACTGGGCATTTAATCAGTATATTATCCAAAAAGGGCTGGCGGCCAAGAACTTGAGGGAAGCGAAAAAAGGATTATTGTTCGCCGGTTACCTGAAAATCCTGATCCCGGTGATCGTGGTGGTTCCGGGAATTACGGCCTACGTGCTGTTCAACCATCCGGAACTGGCCGATACGACCGGTTTGGCCGGTACGATCGACAAAGCGGACGACGCTTATCCGTGGCTACTGCGCAATTTTGCACCGATCGGTGTGAAAGGAGTTGCTTTTGCAGCGTTGGTGGCGGCTATTGTTTCTTCGCTGGCTTCGATGCTCAACAGCACCTCTACCATCTTCACGATGGATATCTACAAGAACTTTATGAAGAAGGATGCCACGGAAAAACAATTGGTTAGCGTAGGACGCCTGGTCTCCCTGATCGCCCTGATGATTGCCACTTTTGCCGCTAAACCGCTGTTGGGAGGCCTCGATCAGGCGTTCCAGTATATTCAAGAATATTCCGGATACATTTATCCCGGCGTGTGCGTGGTATTCGGTATGGCTATTTTCTGGAAACGGGCTACCAATTCTGCAGCCTTGTGGGCGGCCATCGCGACACTTCCGGCCGGTATCCTGATGAAACTGGCTTTCCCGGAGATGGGCTTCCAGCTTCGCATGGGGTATGTATTTATCATTCTCGTGCTGATTGCCGTTACCGTTTCTCTGTTGGATAAAAAGCACCTGGTTCCCAATACGGACGAGACAGCGGCCAATAAGCGTAAACTGGTAAAAGTTTCCTATGTCATGTTTACCTTGGCGGCGGTCTGCTACTTACTGGGCATCGTTTTCTCGGTACCGTTGCAAAAATACGCCTTCCAAGCGATCTTCCTCATGGGTACGCTGTGCGCCTTTGTGGAAATAATGATGTTTACCAACGGTAAAGCCAAGTTAAAAGATTCCAAAGCTTACGAATACGATCTGAACATGTTCAATGTGACTCCCGGTCTGATGGTCGGTGCGATCGGTATCGTGGCGATTTTGGTCGTAGTTTATGCTTACTTCTGGTAGGTTTTGAAATTAAAATGTTAATTACCTGAAAGGGCGCGAGCCATGCCCGCGTCCTTTTTCCTTGATTTTGAGCAGGATTTACTTAATTCCGAATAGAAAACTATGTTGAAACAACTCAAACAAGAAGTTTTTCAGGCTAATTTGGATTTAGTCAAACACAACCTGGTGATTTTCACCTGGGGAAACGCCAGTGCCATTCACCGCGATAAAGGGCTTGTGGTGATTAAACCGAGCGGGGTTTCATACGAGGATATGAAGCCCTCGGATATGGTGGTAATCGATTTGGACGGCAACGTGGTGGAGGGAGATTTGAAACCTTCCTCGGATACGCCCACGCATTTGGAGCTGTATAAAGCCTTTCCGGGAATCGGCGGTGTGGTGCATACGCATTCTACTTACGCTACGGCCTGGGCTCAGGCGGGCTTACCGATACCGATTATCGGCACGACGCATGCGGATTATTTTTACGGGGATATTCCCTGTACCCGTGATATGAGCGCCGGTGAGATCGAAACCGAATACGAGAAGCTTACAGGTTCGGTGATCATCGAGACATTTGCCGGGAAGAATCCGCTGCATACACCGGGGGTATTGGTCAAAAACCACGGCCCCTTTTCGTGGGGTAAGAATGCGCACGATGCGGTTCACAACAGTGTGGTAATGGAAGAGGTTGCCAAGATGGCGTTTGTGAGCCGAATGTTAAATCCCCAGGTAGGGATGAACGGCCATTTGACGGAGAAGCATTTCAGTCGCAAACACGGTCCCAACGCCTATTACGGACAGAAATAGAAGGAGAGCACCTTCCCCAGGCGGCCCACGAAAAGTTTTTGGTGTCGCTTTTTACAAAAAGCGACGATTTGCGGCGCTTTAAAAGCGCCGGTTCCGACCGGTATCGATCCGGCAGGGCGCGGGAGCCTTTTATTCAACCTTCAATTTGTACCTTTTATTTTCATCATTGTTCGAAATAATTCTTTATGGAAAAATATGTTTTTGGTATCGACTATGGGAGTGATTCGGCTCGCGCTGTGATCGTAAATACGGTCAATGGGGACGAAATCGCCCAGTCGGTAATGTATTATCCGCGCTGGAAAGCCGGTAAATATTGCAATCCGGTTACCAATCAGTACCGGCAGCATCCGCTGGATTACGTGGAGGTGCTGGAATTTATCGTGAAAGATGCCTTGGCTAAGTCTCCGGCCGGTACGGCGGAAAAGATTGTCGGCATGTCGTTCGATACGACCGGTTCTACTCCGGTTCTGATCGATCAGGCCGGTACTCCGCTGGCGTTGACTCCCGGTTTCGAAGAAAATCCGAACGCGATGTTCGTGCTGTGGAAAGATCATACCGCCATAAAAGAAGCCTCCGAGATCAACGAACTGGCCAAACGGTGGGACGTGGATTTTACCCAATACGAAGGCGGCATCTACTCCTCGGAATGGGTATGGTCGAAAGTGCTGCACATCCTTCGTGAAGATGAACAAGTTCGTCAAGCGGCTTACGCCTGGTTGGAGCACTGCGATTGGATAACGGCGCTACTGACCGGAAAAACCGCTCCGGCAGAGATCATGCACAGCCGCTGCGCGGCCGGACACAAAGCCATGTGGCATCCGGATTGGAACGGTCTGCCCTCGGAGGAATTCCTGACCGAGCTGGACCCGCTCCTGGCCGGTATGCGGGATCGTCTATTTACTGAAACTTTCACGAGCGAAAAAGCGGTGGGTACGCTGACCCGCGAATGGGCAGATCGCCTGGGACTTTCTCCGAAAGTAGTGGTCGGCGTTAGCGCTTTTGACGCCCATATGGGCGCTGTGGGCGGAGAGATCAAACCGAACGTCCTAAGCCGCATCATCGGTACCTCCACCTGCGACATCCTGATTACCGAAGCCGAAAATGTAGGGCATAAGGTCATTCCCGGCATCTGCGGGCAGGTGGACGGTTCGGTCATTCCTGGTTATATCGGATTGGAAGCCGGACAATCCGGCTTCGGCGATATCTATGCCTGGTTTAAAAACCTCTGCGGATGGGCGATTGAAAAACTGCTTCCGGCCCATACGGATGTTCTGGACTTGATCATTCCGGCCTTGAGCGACGAAGCGTCCAAAATTCCGGTGGCTGAAACGGCCGAAATCGCCGTGGATTGGAGGAACGGCCGCCGTACTCCCGATGCCAGCCAGGAGGTAAAAGGCGCCATCGCAGGCCTGACGCTCGGTTCATCGGCTCCGCACGTTTTCAAAGCGCTGGTAGAAGCTACCGCGTTCGGTTCACGTGCCATCGTAGAGCGTTTTCGCCGCGAGGGGGTGGAAATCCAGGGATGCATCGGTCTGGGCGGTATAGCGCGCAAATCGCCGTTCGTGATGCAAACTCTGGCCGATGTGATGAATATGCCGATTCAAGTAGCGGCAACGGATCAGACCTGCGCCTTCGGTGCGGCTATGTTCGCAGCCGTGGCGGCAGGAGTCTACCCCCATGTAGAGGTGACCCAGCAAGCTATGGGCAAAGGTTTCGAACAGGAGTATGTACCGAATCCGAAAAACGCCGTAAAATACGACGAAATATATCGGAAATACCTCAAACTCGGGCAGTTTGTGGAAACGGCCTTGAAATGATCGTTTCCGATTTTCGGAGCTGTGGTAACCAAGACCGGTCCAGAGGACCGGTCTTCCTGTTTTTTTGGCTAAAAAGAGGATTGCCGTTTAGGTTCAATGCACACGCCGGCACTAACGCTGCCAACGGTATCCCAAAATTTTTGCACCGGCGGTCGATCTTTTGGACCGGTTTGTCCATTCATTTTTAAAAATCCATACCTTTACGGCACCTAGTTTATGCTATGATCGACAATACCACCGTAGACCGCATATTCGCCGCTGCCAACATCGTTGAAGTGGTCGGAGATTTCGTTACTCTCAAGAAAAAGGGGGTCAACTACCAGGCATGCTGTCCGTTCCATAACGAAAAAACACCTTCTTTTGTCGTTTCGCCAACCAAAGGACTTTTTAAATGTTTCGGATGTGGAAAAGGCGGCAACGCCGTCACGTTCATCATGGAACACGAGGGCATATCCTATCCGGAAGCGCTCAAATGGGTGGCTAAAAAATACGGCATCGAAGTTCAGGAACGCGAACTGACCCCCGAAGATCAAAAAAAGAACGACGACCGTGAAAGCATGATGGTGGTTTCTTCCTTCGCGGCGGATTATTTCAAAACCGTTCTGCACTCCGACGAAGAAGGCCGGGCTGTGGGCCTCAGTTATTTCCAGGAACGGGGATTCACTGCGGCGACCATCGAAAAATTCCACCTCGGATACTGCCCCACTAAAGGCGACGCTTTTACCAAAACCGCATTGAAAGAGGGATATCAGGAACGATACCTGATCGATACCGGTTTATCGATCCAACGCGAGAACGGCACCTGGTACGACCGCTTCACCGGGCGGGTTATTTTCCCGATCCACAGCGTCAGCGGCCGCATCGTAGCTTTCGGCGGACGTACTCTGCGCACCGATAAAAAAACGGCTAAGTACGTCAATTCCCCGGAGTCGGAAATTTACCACAAAAGCCACATTCTTTATGGTCTTTACCAGGCTAAAAAAGCGATCTCTCAGGAGGATTGCTGCATACTGGTCGAAGGATATACCGATGTTATTTCCATGCACCAGAGCGGGGTGGAAAATATGGTAGCCTCCTCCGGAACCTCCCTGACCGAAGGACAGATCAAACTGATCGCCCGGTTCAGTAAGAACATCACGGTGATCTATGACGGAGATGCCGCCGGAATCAAAGCCTCCTTACGGGGGATCGATCTGATTTTGAAAGAGGGATTGAACGTGCGCGTGGTTTTGTTGCCGGACGGGGAAGATCCCGACTCTTTTGCCCGCTCGCACAGCGCCGCCGAGTTGAAGGAATATATTGCCGAAAACGAACAGGATTTCATCTCGTTCAAGGCGAAGCTGCTGATGCGGGAATCTTCCACAGATCCGCTCAAGCGGGCGGCGCTCATTACGGATATCGTGGATTCCATATCGGTGATCCCGGAGGCCATCACCCGGAGCGTTTACATCAAGGAATGCGCCTTGCTGATGCAAATCGACGAGCAGGTGCTGGTGCAGGAGGTTCGCCGCAAGCGTCGGGACAATACCTTCTCCCCAGAGGAAAAAGCATTTTTTCAACGGCGGGAACGTGTGGAAAAGAAGCTTCCGCAGTCCTTCCCGGAAACCGTTCCGGAATCCCCGAGCAGCATGGGAAGCGCTCACTATGAATTGGAACGGGAACTGATCGGTTATCTGCTCCGATACGGAACCAAGAAGGTGTAATTTTCTGGAGATCAGGAAAAATATACCACGACCGTAGCCGGCGCCATCATCGAGGAGCTGCAAATGGACGGTATTGCCCTGACTCATCCCGTTTACAACACCATTTATCAGGAATACTGCAACATTTATGCGGAAAATCCGGCCCATACTCCGGAAGAATTCCCGATGAACCGATTTACGGATTTCCCGGATGCGCAGGTGTGCAATACGGTGGTGGATATTCTAATTCCGCAGGACGATATGAAAATTCATCGATTTTGGAGTAAACACGATTTGGTTATCCACAGTGAGGAAGATGTGTTGAATACGGCCGTTCCCCGTGCTCTGACCCTGTATAAAACGAAAATTGTGGAACAATTGATTGCCGGATTAACCCGGGAATTGGCCGGGCTGGAAGACCCGACGGATCCCAGAGCGGAGGAAATCCTGCGGCAGATCAATCGATTGAACGAAGTGCGCAAGCAGATGTGCAGTAAATTTTCCCGGATCATCCTCTAATCGCTCGTTCCGCCGGATTCACTCATCGACCGGCTGCGTCCACTGGAATTGTTTTTCCGGATGGGTCTTTTTTGAGCGATCACATAAATTACATCCCAATCCAGAAATACGCGATGGCCGGTGCTGAATCGGGAAACATACTCCCGTTCGAAATCCCGAAGCGCCCCGGGGGTCCATCTGAAGGTTCCGGTAGCGGTGACTCCGGTTTGCTGCAGGTGCCGCAATACATGGAAGGGCGAATCGAATTCTTGCCGAATCGCTTCCTGCCGGATTTCCAGAATGTCAAAATAGGGTTCCAGCATTCTCCGAAGCTCCGGAAGGGTGGTATAATCCAGGCCCATTCCCGTCAGCGATTGGATCTGAGTTAAATTATCCGGTCCGAACAGGTTGAACACAAACCATCCTTCCGGTTTCAATAATGCCGCCGTTTTGGCGAAAAAACGGTCCGGTTCCTCGAACCATTGCAGGGCGGAGGCCGAGATCACCATATCGATGGATTTCGGAAAGTCCAGGTTTTCCGCATCGCCCGGCCAAGTGGAAATCGAAATTCCAGAAAATTTCTGTTCCAGGTGTTCTCGCAATCGAACGGGAGCCTGTTCGACCAGATCGTTCAACAGGAGTTCCCGGATCTCAACGATTTCGAGGATTTCTCGGGTAAGAAAACCGGTTCCACACCCGATTTCCAGCAGGCGGCCGACAGCGTGCGGTCGGTGAACGGAAAATAGTCGAGCCAATCGGGCCGCGATTTGTTGTTGAACCACCGCCAGGGAATCGTAAGCCTCCAAATATTTAGAAAACCGCCGGCGGATCATCGCTTTATCCCTGGATTTATTCATCGAAAAACTCCTCCCAACTAGTGTAACGGTAAAAAGGATAATGCGGGGCATCGATTTCGCGGACCCGGCTTGCGCGGAGCCAGTACCGGCGCAGATTTTCCACTGGGAAACGGCATCCTCCGTGCCGATCACCGCTTCATCCCACTTGAAACCGCTTTCCGGATAAGGTTTCCGGTCCATAATCCGCTCCAATTCTACCCTCCGTTCTTCCAGATCGATTCGGGGTAATCTTCCGGTTCGATCCATTTCCTGCAGGCGTGTTCCGCTGCCCAGCATCCGTCGGTAGAATCGTTTCAGCGAATCGGGGGTCAAACCCTCCAGGGTCCTGCGGGCCATTTCTTCCGGAATTCCAAAGAGATTGTCTACCGGTTTGGGAGTTCCGTTGACTGCTACGGTCTTGACAAGGGGGAGGGAAAGTGGGCTCAGGATTTATTCCGTCGCCCAAATTCCTATGGACCAGCCGGCCACCCGGACGGTGTCATACGCTGCCCAACGCTCCGCCTCTTCCGTGTTCAGGGAGGAGTAGTCGTAACAAGTACACAAGTCGGAATCCCGGATCTGCAGGTGTTGTGTGGGCCGCTCGTCCATCGCCCAGCCGGAGAAAAATAAAATCAGGTGCTTGCTGTGATTCAGCTGCCAAACGCTTTGCATAATCCGGTGATTTGATCGAGGTGTATTTCGGTGATTCGGGCGGTCAGGGAAAATCGCAGCCGTTCACTGCCTGCAGGCACGGTCGGGGGACGGATCGGCAGTACGAAAAATCCGTTGCGGCAGAGATATTCCGAAAGCTGTACGGCTCGGGCGCTGTCCCGGACGTAAAGCGGAACAATGTGGCTTTCACCGCCGGTTTGAAGAGCCGATGCGGCCAGGTTTTCCCGCCAGCGGACGGAACGTTCAAGCAAATGGCGGCGTGCTTGGTGTTGGTCCCGCAAATGGTTGAAAGCAAATTCGCTCCAACGTACCGAGAGGGGAGGCAGTGCCGTAGTATAAATCAAGGGCCGCATACGGTTGATCAGAAATTCTCGGATCACCCCTTCGCAAACTACGAAAGCACCTTGCGAGGCGACTGCTTTGCCAAAAGTACCCATCAACAAATCGATTTCTTTCAAGGTCCCCGTTTCCTCGACCAACCCCAGTCCCCGGTAGCCCCGTACGCCGACCGCATGCGCTTCGTCGACATAGAGGATGCAATCGTATTTGTTTTTGATTTCAATCAATTGCCCAAGGTCTGCTCGATCGCCGTCCATACTGAAAATCGATTCGGTAACGATAAAAACCTGATCATACCGGGTTCGCTTTTTTTCAGGATATTTTCCAGTTGCTCCCAATCGTTGTGCCGGAAACGGACCGAGGCGGCCGGAGAAAGGCGGATACCGTCGATGAGGCTGGCATGGACCAATTTATCCGATAAAATCAAATCCCTGGAACTCGACAGGGCGGGTAATATTCCGAGATTGGCGTGATAGCCGCTATCCAAAACCAAGGCCGATTCCTTGCCGTACCATTCGGCCAGCTTTTGTTCCAGCGAAAGGTAAGCCGGGTGGTTCCCGGTTAGCAACCGGGAGGAGCAGGCCCCTCCGCCGAAATCTTCCCGAGAGGATTCTTCTTGTAAAAATTGGTGCCAGAGCCCGTTGTCGGCGCCGATGCCCATATAATCGTTGGACGATAAATTAACCATGCTCCGAGCTTCCTGCCGGATGTATTCTCCCCGGAGCTCCAGGTTGCGCAGCCAACGCAGATCCTCCGTTTGCCGCCACTGAGCCAGTTGCTGCCGGTAACGATTATTCATACCCGTAGACTACTTCTTTCATGCCGAAAGTCAGTTGGGAAAGTTCTTCCGGGCGGATAATAAAGGGAGGCATCACATACACATTTCGTCCGAAAGGCCGGATCCAGATTCCCCGCCGGACAAACTCTTTTTGTACGCGGGCCACCTCCACCGGTCGGCGGGTTTCGATCACTCCGATGGCGCCCAAAACTCTCACATCCGTAACATTCGGATATTCGCGGGCCTCTTCCAGTTCCTCTTTCAGCTGCGTTTCGATCCGATGAACACGCTCCTGCCAGCCGGACTGCATCAGAAGATCGAAAGAGGCGCAGGCCACCGCGCAAGCGAGCGGATTACCCATGAACGTGGGGCCGTGCATGAATACTCCGGCCGGACCTTCGGAGATGGTTCTGGCTACCTGTTCGGTGGCGACCGTGGCGGCAAAACTCATATA
>JAJQAW010000277.1:9815-11412 GCA_021203585.1 Rikenellaceae bacterium | reverse complement strand
ATCACGCACAGGACCACCAGCGCCTGTCCCCGGAAATACCGGTTGGTAGCGGCTTTCATATCGTTGAATACCATCAGGATGGTCTCTTTGTATTTGGGCGGCAGCAGCGAAGGAATACCCTTGACCACCCGGTCGTAATCGACCAGGATAAAAACCATGTACAGCATCACCAGGAAGATCATAAAAAATCCCCCCAGAATACTGAGCGACCCGGAAAAAATTTTCTGTGCTCCGGACCCCATGTTGGTGAGGATGGAATGGATGTCCTCCCGGGTCAGGTTATGGATTATTTCGTCGAAATCGATATGAGTATTGATAAATTCGATCCACGAGGCGGGAATGATTTGAATGTGTCCCGATTCGTTGCGGAATCGATCTACCACCTCTACGAACCGGCTCAATTCCCCGGAAATATATGGGCTCAGAGCAAAAATAATTCCGGTCAGGGAGCCGAAAATGACCAACAGGGAGAGGGCGATGGCTACGCCCCGGTATCGGATATGCAGCCGTTTTTGACAGAACTCCACGGCCGGATTGATCAGATAAGCCAGCAGCCATCCCAATACAAACGGCAGAAGCGCCCCGCTGATCGTGCGGATCAACAGATACAAACCGATGACGATGGCGATCGAAATGAGGATCCGCACGACCCGGTCGAACGTATAGGGTCTTTCAAATTGGTGGTTCATAACCGCAGGTATTTCTGCAAAACTAAACATTTTGGCTGTTTTTTTGAAAAAACAGCGGATTTCACCTAATTTTGATCCTTAAACACAGGAAAAGATGAGCAGCAAAATAACAGGTATCATGGTTGTGGTTGGCGTCCTGTTGGCATTGACCGGATGTAAAACGGGATTCCGGCCGACCACCGTAGACGGATTTACCCAGGGCACGACTTTTCATATCGTGGTCCGGGACGATATCCCCAAGGGAGTCGATCTGAAAAGGGATATCGACAGCGTTTTTCTGGCTATTGAAAAATCGATGTCTCTCTTCGACGACCAGTCTTTGTTATCGAGAATCAACCGAAACGAGACGGACAGCCTGGACCGATATATCATGGACTGCATCCGGGTAGCCGAGCAGGTGAGCCGGCAAACGGACGGTTTGTTCGATGTGACCATCGGGCCGATCACCCGGGCTTATGGATTCGGCGGCGGAACGCCTGTTTCGCAACCCGATTTGGATTCTCTCCTGCAATGGGTCGGGTATGATAAGATTCGCATGGAAAACAATCGGCTGATCAAAGCGCACCCCCGGGTGCAGATCGATCTCAATGGCATCGCTCAGGGATATACGGTGGATGTGCTGGCGCAGCATTTCGATGGACTGGGCTTGGAGAATTACATCATCGAGATGGGCGGAGAGATTTTCAGCCGCGGACTGAACGCCCGTAATCAGCCGTGGGTCGTGGGGATCGACCGGCCGGACGAGAACAACCAGGTGCAAGGGAGCGATATACAAGTTAAAATTCCGCTCTCGGGTCGCGGCCTGGCCACCTCGGGCAATTACCGTAAATTCTACGAAGACGAATCCGGCCGAAAGATTGTGCACACGGTAGATCCGTTGACGGGCCAGCCGGTCATTAACCAGGTCC
>JAJQAW010000277.1:4475-9805 GCA_021203585.1 Rikenellaceae bacterium | reverse complement strand
ATGTTTACGGTACGTTCTTTATGGTAGCCGGCCTGGAAACCAGCCTGATCTTTCTGGACGAACACCCCGAACTGGATGCCATTATCGTCTACCTGGATGATCGCGGAACGATTCAAACGTTTAATTCGGGACTTCCTGAAATCCAGTAAACCGTATGAAAAAGGTCAAATTGATCTATAACCCCAAATCGGGAGATAACCGTATTCTGGATTCCCTGGACGATATCATTGCCATTTACCAGCGCAGGGGATACACGATCATCCCTTTTCGGTTGACATTCGATTACGACGATCAGGAGATTGCCCGGGACCTGGACCAGACGTACGACCACATCTTGCTGGCCGGTGGCGACGGCACGGTCAATCATATCGTCAACATTATGAAATCCAGAGGGCTAGATATACCGCTGGCGGTTTTGCCCACCGGTACGGCCAACGATTTTGCCAAATTGATGGGGGTGCCGACGGATATCGCCACGGCCTGTAAACGCATCCTCAGTGGAGAAATCACTGCGGTGGATTTGGGAAAGGTCAACGACCGCTATTTCGTCAATGTATTTAGCAGCGGTCTATTTACCGACATCTCCCAACGTACGCCGACGGCACTGAAAAATACCTTGGGGAAACTGGTCTACTATATGAGTGGAATCGGGGAGTTGCCGAATTTCCGGAAAATGCACATCCGGGTTGAAGAGCAAGGAAAGGAAATTTTTCAAGGCTCCGCATTGATGCTGTTCGTGTTCAACGGACAGACCGCGGGAAACCTGAAGATCGCCTACCTCTCCGATGAAACGGACGGATTGCTGGATTTATTGATTGTCAAAGGAGACCACATCGTCGAAACCATACGAACGGTAACTGCCTTTCTTCGTCGGCCGAGCGACCATTATCCGAAAGATATCGTACACCTGCGCAGCTGCCGGATGCAGATTTTTTCGGACAGCAGTGAGACTACCGATATGGACGGGGAGGCCGGACCCTCCTTTCCGCTGCACATCACCTGCGAACCGAAGGCTCTGCGAGTGATGCGGCCCAAAAGGGAATTGTCCAAAAAATAGCCGGAGCGCATCGACCGTTCTCAAACAAACAGGAAAGGACCGCGAGGAGCCCTGGACGAAGTTTTTAAGGGGGGCGTGGCCTTTTTGACTGCTGCGGCTGTGTTTCAGGCCAGGCACTCCAGATGCCGGCGGAAGGTCTCCACTAGAAGGTCGTGATCCTTTTTCAGCTTTTTCAGCGCGGCGGCCATCGATAAGCCGTGAATGGCCTCGAATTCCCTTTCTGCCTGTTCGGTATCGGCTGTGGGTCTGTAGCCGATTTGCATCCGTTGCTCCGCTTCTTTGGCAGCGTCTTGCTGCTGCCAGTTCCATAGGGCTTCGGCCGCCATTTCTCCGTTTTTCAATAGTTCCGTCCAGTCGGCCGGCATGAATTCGTCGATCGTTTTTCCCGCCCGGGAACTCATCAGCCTCGCCGCGTAGGTGCGGTTATTTTGATCGTACTGCACGTACAGTTGGGTCAGGGCTGCTTCCAATTCCCGGAGGGAGTGCATCTGCGGAAGAGCCTGGATAATGTGTTCGAGCTGCGATTGCGGCGCGGGCAATCCGGCCGCATCGAGCCAGCCGGTGGTGATGCCCGGTTGGGGAGCGGGTGGTATTCCCTCGTCCAGAAGTTCTGCCGCCAGGGTGCCCAGGTAAAAATCGATTGCCGTCCGGTAATACGTAATCCCCCGCTCGATCTGCCGGGCCGGTATGACGGTGCCGCGGTAGGCGGCATCCGTGCCCGGTTCTAGATTTTGTAAAATGTCCAATCCGGCGAGCAGCTGTTCCACCACGTAGGGGGTCGACGCATCGAAAATGATCGGATCCCATTTTTCGCCTCTCCGCCGGTCCCGTTCCGGCCATTTGCGTAGATCCCGGCTCAAACCGATGCTGCGCAGAGTAGCGCCGGGCAACAGTACGGTGCGCCCGTTCTCTTCGATCAGATAGGAAAAAGGCAGCAGGGCGGTATCCGGGTGATGGTAGTGCCGGCCTTTGACGATGGAAAAGGCGCCGATCCGGGCCGGGAAAAGCAGATAAGAACCGCTGCCGGTTTTGCATCCCCGTTCCAGGATTCCCTGATGCATCGGTCCGAGCCGGTACATGTGGTTGCTTTGGTTGCTGTTGCTGCCGGCGTTGTAGAAGGAAAACATGCCGCCTACCAATAGGGTGGACTTATGGTGGGTAACGGTATAGGGACCGGCCAGCACCGAACAGGCTTCGCCTCGATAGCATTCGCAGTTGGCAAAAAACAGCGAGTTTTCGGCCGAAAAACCTTTGCCGATTCGGCATCCTTGACCGATGAAGCAATTTTCGAGGAGGGCATAGTCGGTGATTTCGACCGAATCGCCTACGATAAAATGGCGCGCGATCACCCCTCGACCGATGGTAGTCGGCGCTTCCGCCCGGCTGTTGATCGTGCCGTTGGACAATTCGGCTGCGCCCTCAATCCGGGCATATTCTCCGATGCAAAGGTCCGTCAGCATTCCACAGTGAACGATGCGGCTTCCGGCGCCGATTCGACTCCGGCCGGGAAGGGTCATCTCCGTTTCGCTGCGGATCAGTTCCTCGATCCGTCGAACCGCATCCGTGCGGTGGCGGTTCATGGCGATCAGCCAGGCCAACGGGGCTGTCAGTCGATCGAACAGGGGGACTTCCCGGCCTCCGGATTCGATCAATACCGATACCCGCGTGCCGTTTCCGAACCGGGAGCCGGGATGACAAATGAGGCATTCCGTGTTTTGGATGATTACATGATCCCCGATCTCGTAATTTTCAATTCCTCCGGGAACCCCGTCGATCGACACGTGGTTGCCCAGACGAACCGTGCCGGAGAACCGGCAATGGCGGATTCGCTCCGGGAAAAAAGCTTCGGCCACCTCCACGCGCTTCCAATCGGCGGCGGAGCATCCGTTCGATTCGAGCAAGGTAATTTCCGAATCGGTGAGTGGGCGGTATAGGGTTCCGTTCATGGGAGCGGTATTGTTTTGCCACTCCGGCAGCGGATGCCGGGAGCTATTTTTTCAGAACGATTCGGTGATCCTCCATCTCGATCAGGTCCTGCTTGAGGAGGGTTCCGACGGCCCGTTTAAATACTTTTTTACTCATTTGCGTCAACCGGTAAACTTCTTCCGGTGCGCTCCTGTCGGCTACCGGAAGGATTCCGCCGTGTTGCCGGAGCAGCTCCAGCAATTTTCCGGCCGAATCTTTAACCTCATCATAGCCCTGTTTTTGCAGGGTAAGATCGATGCGGTTGTCCTCGGTGATGCGCGCTACATAGGCTTTTCGTTGATCGCCGACTGCCACCGGAGTAAAGATTTGATTGGTGTAGATCATTCCCCGGTGTTTGTGGTCGATGACCACGCGGTAGCCATACGGGTTTTTCAGAGCGATCAAAATATCGACTTCCTGGCCGGGGGTTACGGTAATCTCTTCGTTGCGGATGAAGGCGTTTAATTTGGTGGTTCCGGTCAGTCGGTTGCTGAGCTGGTCCACATACATATAGACGATGTATTTTTTTCCTACATCGATTCGGTTGATCTGATTCCGGATCGGCACGAACAAGTCTTTGGGTACGCCCCATCGGAAGAAGGCGCCGTGTATGGTTTTATCCACGGCTTCCAGGTAAGCCGCTTGTCCGGCTTGCAGGAAGGGTTTTTCGGTTGTAGCTACGGGGCGGTCTTCGGAGTCGGTATAGACGAAGACTTCGATGGGATCCCCCGGTTGGATTTGGTCGGTCACATACCGGTTCGGCAACAGGATTTCATCGCCGTCGTCGTCGACGAGAAATTGGCCGAAATCGGTATTGCGGCTTACGGTGAGGGTATAATATTTTCCGGGAATGAGCATGGACCTGCATATTTAAGCTACAAACTTAGGCAAATTACCTGGGAACTCCAAAGGAGCATTGGGAAATAATGGCTATCTTTGCCAATTGGACCCGTAAACGCATGGCCTGGGACAATGTTGGCCCGCTTTTTACGTTTTTATTCCGATATGAACGAACATACGATAGAGGTGTATGGGGCGAGAGCCAACAACCTCAAAAACATAGATGTCACCATTCCGCGTAACCGGCTGACGGTCATTACCGGATTATCCGGCTCCGGCAAATCCTCCCTGGCCTTCGATACGATTTATGCCGAAGGGCAGCGCCGGTATATGGAGACCCTGTCCTCCTATGCCCGGCAGTTTATCGGCAGTATGGAACGTCCGGAAGTGGAGAAAATCACCGGACTGAGTCCCGTGATTTCCATCGAACAGAAAACCACCAACAAAAATCCCCGCTCGACCGTGGGCACTGTAACGGAAATCAACGATTTCCTGCGCTTGCTTTACGCCCGGGCTTCGGTCGCTTATTCCCCGGTTACGGGCGAGGAAATGGTGCGTTATACGGATAGCCAAATCGTCGAGCTAATTCTCGAACAATTCGACAATCATAAAATAGCCTTACTGGCTCCCCTGGTAAAAGGCCGGAAAGGACACTACCGCGAGCTATTCGAATCGATGCTCAAAAAGGGATACACCAAAATGCGAATCGACGGCAAAGTGGAGGATCTCGTTTCCGGCATGAAGGCGGACCGGTATAAAGTGCACCACATCGAACTGGTGGTCGATCGCCTGACCGCCCGCCCGGAAAACCGGGACCGGTTGTTGAAAAGCCTGCAGGAAGCCATGCGGCAAGGCAAGGGCACCATGCTGGTATACGATTTCGAAACGGAAAGATTGCGCTATTTCAGTCGGAACCTGATGTGTCCTACCTCCGGAACAGCTTTCAATGAGCCTGCACCGCATACTTTTTCGTTCAATTCCCCGCAGGGTGCCTGTCCTCACTGCAACGGGCTGGGGGAAGAGGTAGTGTTCGATATGGACAAAATGATCCCCAACCGCAAAAAAAGCATCGCCCAAGGGGCGATCGAACCACTGGGCAAACAACGGGATAATCTGCTGTTTGCCCAGTTGCAGGTGCTGGGTAAAAAATACGATTTCACTCTCGACGAGCCGGTGGATTCGATTTCCGACGAAGCGCTCCATGCCATTCTTTACGGAGATTCCGAACCGCTGCAGGTCGATTACCGGTCCGGTTCCGGCTCTTCCACCGGCCGCTACTTGGTCAATTGGGACGGGGTGGTCGGATACATCGAGAAGCTGGACGACGAAAGCGCTAAAACCCAGCGGTGGAAAGAACAATTCGTTCGCCGTCAAGCCTGCGCCCAATGCAACGGAAGCCGCCTGCGGCCCGAAGCCCTGAGCTTTAAAATCGACGGCCGGAATATTGCCGAAATCTCGGCTATGAGCC
>JAJQAW010000277.1:0-4465 GCA_021203585.1 Rikenellaceae bacterium | reverse complement strand
TCGAACCCAAATTATCCGACCGTCAACGCGCTATCAGCCGTGAAATCCTGAAGGAAATCCGAGAACGGGTTCGTTTTCTGCTCGAAGTGGGATTGAGTTATTTATCGCTCAGCCGTTCTTCCCGCTCGCTGTCCGGCGGTGAGAGCCAGCGTATCCGCCTGGCCACGCAGATCGGTTCGAAGCTGGTCAATGTGCTCTACATTCTGGACGAGCCGAGCATCGGATTGCACCAGAAAGACAACATCAAACTCATCAACAGCCTGAAAGGACTTCGCGACGCCGGAAATTCGGTCATTGTCGTAGAGCACGACGAAGATATGATCCGCAACGCCGACTGGATCATAGACATCGGACCTCAGGCCGGGGTTCGCGGAGGAGAAGTGGTGGCGATAGGGGATTTCGAGACCATTCTCCGGCAGGATACCGTCACGGCGGATTACCTGAACGGCCGGCGGCAGATCGAGGTGCCCGTAGCGCGCCGCCCGGGCAACGGCAAGACCCTGCCCGTGGTCGGGGCTAGAGGGAACAACCTAAAAAACCTGACGGTCGATTTTCCGCTCGGAACCTTAATTTGCGTGACGGGCGTCAGCGGCAGCGGTAAATCTTCGCTGGTGAACGAAACCCTCTGCGCCTGCGTGCGGCGGGAGCGTTACCGCTCCTACGATCAACCGCTTCCACACCGCCAAATAAAAGGGATCGAGCATATCGATAAGCTGGTGGTGGTCGATCAGTCGCCCATCGGACGGTCTCCCCGGAGCAATCCGGCTACCTATTCCAACGTTTTTACCGACATCCGAAAACTCTTTGAAATAACTCCGGACGCCCAGATTCGCGGGTACAACGCCGGACGGTTTTCCTTTAACGTCAAGGGCGGCCGGTGCGAAGATTGTCGCGGAGCGGGAGTGCAGACCATCGAAATGAACTTTTTGCCGGATGTTTACGTGAAATGTAAATCCTGCGGCGGACATCGTTACAATCGGGAGACCCTGGAGGTCCGGTACAAGGGAAAAAATATCGACCAGGTGCTGGGTATGACGATCAACCAGGCGGTCGAATTTTTCGAGAATATTCCCAAAATTTACCAGAAACTCAAAGCCATCCAGGATGTGGGTCTGGGTTACCTGACTCTGGGACAACCCTGTACTACGCTTTCCGGGGGGGAAAGCCAGCGTATAAAACTGGCTGCCGAACTGGCCCGAAAAGATACCGGAAGTACGCTGTATATTCTGGATGAACCCACCACCGGATTACACTTCGAGGATGTTCGGGTATTGATGAGCGTGCTCGAAAAATTGGTCGATAAAGGAAATACTGTTATTGTGATCGAACATAATCTGGATGTAATCAAGCGGGCCGATCACCTGATCGACATCGGTCCGGAAGGAGGAGACCAGGGTGGACGGGTGGTCGCCCAAGGAACTCCGGAACAGGTGGCACAGGTAAAAAAGAGCCATACCGGAGCGTTTTTGAAACGAATGTTATAACTTTGTACATTTCTCCAACCGGCTGAAATTGAAATAGATTTTGAAATAGACCGATATGAAAAAAAACGGATTGTTTCTGCTTTTGGCAGGCCTATTGACCGCGCCTGTGGGGGCGCAGGTTACCGCCTTGCCGCAAGCGGCCGCTCCCCGGGAGAACCGGGAGGCTTCCCGTACGGCTTTTATGAGTTACGGCCGCGAAGAAGATGCGGTGACGATGGATTATTCCAAATCCTCCTTTTACGTTTCCTTAAACGGTCCGTGGGCCTTTCGATTGGCATCCGATGCAGCGGATACCAATCCGCGTTTTTATGGTTCCTCTTACCGCGGAGAAGAGACGGAAATGACGGTTCCGGGCTATTTTGCCCCGAAATCCCGGCAGGAGTTGGCCGGGCTCAAACCGGGTGAACTTCCTGCCGCCAACGCGGTGGGACAATACCGCAGGCAGATCGAAATTCCGGTTTTTTGGCTCGACCGGGATATTTTCTTCCGGGCCGAAGGGGTGCAGGGCAGCCTGACTCTCTATGTAAACGGAATTCAAGCCGGCTACAGCGAAGATAGCGGATCACCCGCGGAATTTAATATTTCTCCCTACATCACCGACGGCATGAATACCATCGGGATGGAGATTTCGCAATGGAAAACCGGAGACTGGCTGGAAAATGGGATGTTGAACGGCGCCGGTATCGAGGGGGAAGTGTACGTTTATTCCCAATACCGGATCCATATCCATGATTTCGAGGTCGGCACCTCTTTCGATTCTTTGAAAAACACTACGGGTGTCCTGGATTTGGCCGTAGAAGTGGTCAACAACTTCAACTTCCCGGATTCGATCGTGGTCTATTACGACCTGCGGGATGCTTCGGGAAAGCCGGTACGGTACAATACCCGTGAAACCATTGTTTCCGGTATGGGACAGCGGGATACCATCCGCTTCCAGGGGAAGCTGGGCGATGTTCATAAATGGTCTCCGGATAGGCCTTACCTGTACGAATTAGTGCTTCGCATTCGGTATCAGGGACGTTTTACCGAATACATTCCGTACAAGATCGGGTTTCGCGATTTGAAAATCGAAGCGGGCAGGTATCTGCTTAATGGAGTTCCGCTGGAACTGAAAACCAAAGATTTTACCTGGGAGGGAACCGCCCGGGAAGATGCGGCCCTGCGCGCCGCTCTGGAACAAGTAAAACAGGAAGGCTACAATGCCGTCCGTTGCGGTTATCATCCGCGCAAAACCCGGTTGTATGAATTGTGCGATGAATTGGGATTGCTGATCGTGGATCAAACCGCTATCGATACCTCCTTAACGGGCCAGGACCGGGGAGTGGGCGGCACTTTGGCTAATGATCCGGCTTGGGCGGAAGCTTATTGCCGTCGGACCGAGAATATGTGGAGGTCGAACCGGAACCGCACCGCAATTGTGGTCTATTCCCTGGGAGCCGGGCCGGGAGTGGGATACAACACCTATCGGTCTTACCTGTTCATGAAGGAATTGGAGCCGGTGCGTCCGGTGGTGTATCGGCCTGCCGAAACCCTTTGGGCTACGGACCCGCAAACCTGGTCCGGGGATTTTTAACCCCGCCTGACGGGAGGTTCCGGCGGGATAATGGGCCGAGAGGCCTTGACAGAAAGGAGAAAAGATTTACCTTTGGGGTCGATGAATTCTTTTTAAACTGCTAACAAACAAAATAATATGTGTGGAATAGTCGGTTATATCGGTCATCAGGACGCTTATCCGATCCTGATCAAAGGTTTGCGACGTTTGGAATACCGGGGATACGACAGCGCGGGAGTCGCACTGGTCAGTACCGCCAATGAATTGAATGTCTATAAATCCCGGGGAAAAGTAGACGATCTGGAACGCCAGACTCAGAATAAAGATATTTCCGGAAGGGCCGGCATTGCGCATACCCGTTGGGCCACTCACGGGGAACCGAACGATGCCAACGCGCATCCCCATTATTCCCAAAGTAAACAATTGGCGTTGATTCACAACGGTATAATCGAAAACTACCTGATTTTAAAGCAGCAGTTGATTCAGTCCGGGTATGAATTCCGCAGTAGTACGGATACCGAGGTGCTGGTTCATTGGATCGAATATATCAAGGAAACGAACCGTGTCGATTTGCAGCATGCGGTGCAAATCGCGCTCCGGGAAGTAGTCGGAGCCTTTGCCATCGCGGTGATCGAGAAAAACAATCCGGATACGATCATCGCTGCCCGCAGAAGCAGTCCGCTGGTGGGCGGTGTCGGCGAGGGGGAATACTTTTTGGCCTCGGATGTCAGCCCTATCGTAGAATATACCGACCGGGTGGTGTATGTAAACGATGACGAGGTGGTGGTGATTTCCCGCCAGAACGGCTTGAAAGTATTCAATCTCAATGACATCGCCCAGACTCCGGAGATCAAAAAGATTGAAATGAGTCTCAGTCAGTTGGAAAAGGGAGGATTCCCTCATTTTATGCTGAAGGAGATATACGAACAGCCGCAGACCCTGGAGAATTGTATGCACGGGCGCATCAATGTGGATGCGAACCATGTCGTGTTGGCGGGTGTTTTGGACAATCAGAAAAAATTCCTGGAAGCCCGGCGCATCATTATTGTGGCGTGCGGTACTTCCTGGCATGCGGCCTTAATCGGAGAACACCTGATCGAAGATTTGTGCCGCATTCCGGTTGAGGTGGAATACGCTTCGGAATTCCGTTACCGTAATCCGGTGATCAATAAAGACGATATTGTGATCGCCATTTCCCAATCCGGAGAGACGGCGGATACGCTGGCGGCCGTGGAACTGGCTAAATCTCAGGGGGTTTTTATTTATGGAATTTGCAATGTGGTGGGGTCTTCGATTCCGCGGGCCACCGATTCGGGATCTTACATTCACGTAGGTCCGGAGATCGGGGTGTCCTCAACCAAAGCTATTACCGGTCAGGTTACGTTGGGTTAGATGTTGGCATGGACCCTTGCGCGGTTAAAAGGATGTG
>JAJQAW010000100.1 GCA_021203585.1 Rikenellaceae bacterium | reverse complement strand
TTATTATCAAGACGCTAAACTAAAGGCGTTTTTCAAAAGCATGGACCGAGAATACGAGCCGCATTTATCGGTAGCTCCCTATTGCTCCGTCGCCTTTCGTGTCGGATTTTAGTACCTTTGAGGCCTGCGTATAATCCGCTATGAATAGGACAATTCCTCTGGACGATAACCGGGCAATCCGGTTGCTCACGGAACCGGCATACCGCAAATGGCGGGTGTTGACCGCTTTTCCGTTCATTGCCCTGATCAGCGCCAATGCCGGCGTGTACACGCCATCTAGGGAGTTCCTCGGATTCCTTGCTGGCTTCTTTGCTGGACGGAACGATTCTCTTTGTGGTATATGTCGGGATCATGCTGTTCAACATTCGGGTGCTTGTTCCCTGTTGGCTGCAACGGAACCACTACCTGAGCTACATCTGGCGCGCCTCTGTGCTGATCCTCGGAGCTACCGCATGGAATATCCTGGTGGAATACCTCATTTTACGGTACATTTCGGTCGAACCCGGGATTTATTCCTATTTCCATCCCGATCGTCCGTTCGCCCTGGTGCTGGTTACCGAGTTTTGCGCGCTGGCCATATGTCTGGCCGGTACGACACTGCCCTTTCTTTTGCGGCAGTGGATCATGGACGCAAGCCGAAAGAATAATCTGGAAAAAACAACCCTGCAATACCAGTCCGAGGAAATCCGCAACCGGGTGAATCCCTCCTTATTACTCGGAGTGTTGGATGCGGCAGCCGGCTGCACCCGCTCCGAACCGGAAAAATCCTCGGATTTACTCATTCGGCTTAGCCGGTTTCTCCGCTACCAGTTGTACGACCGTTCGCGGAAATGGGTATTCTTGAATAGTGAAATCGGTTTTCTGGACAATTACTTGCGGCTGGAATCTTCCCGTCGACCTTTACAATATCTTCTCCGACAGGCCGATGAACCGCCACGGATACCAGTATCGCCCATGCTCTTTTTTCAGGTGGTACGTTCCATGATCGAGGCCCTTCCGCCGGAGCCGAAAGAGGTCTGCATCGAACTGTTATTTGAAAGCGGCGCTTCGTTCATTTCCATGACCGGCACCGTAAATACCCTCCTTCGATTGGATACCGGGACGCGGGAACGGATTCGAAGCCGCCTGGAAATCCTTTATTCCGGGAATTACCGGTTGTCCTACCGGCAAACGGAGGATCATTTTCAGATTGAATTTCAAATCCCCATACGAGGATGAATGGATTTACCGAAAAGATCGATCGGGGCATTTTCCTTTTTCTGGGAGAAGGGCGCTACCGCTGGGCACGGCACCTGGTGTTGTTTATGGTCAGCCTGTTAATTGCTGGTTCCAATATCTATACGGAATTCAAAGATACGGAGGGCGTGAAGGCGCCGCTGCTTTTCAGTGTGGCCTTGTGGCTTCCGATCTACCTGAATGTATTCCTGCTCACTCCCGTGTTTTTACTGAGGAACCGGACCGGATGGTTTATTTTTCTGGCCATAGCGGTGGTGTGCTGTTCGTTGCTGCTGGCTCTCTACGCCCAGTTGCTTACCGGAAGACCTTTACCGGATTCGGCCGACCGGAAAATTTTGGCCCTGGTCAGTCTTTCTTCCGCCACGTCTTCTCTGATTCTGATTATAGCCGGAACCTCCGCATTCATGCTGGTGCAGCAAAAGGTGCGGAATGCCCGTCGGATCGAGGAGCTGGAAAACGCGACGATTCGCTCCGAGCTGGAGCAACTGAAAAATCAGATCAATCCGCACTTTCTGTTCAATATGCTCAACAATGCCAACGTGTTGGTACGGGATGATCCGGAAGAAGCGGAGAAAGTATTGCGAAAATTGAGCGATTTACTATCTTATCAATTTGTAGAAGCCGGCAAAGAACGAGTCCGCTTAGGCGATGAGATCGTTTTTTTGGGGGATTTCCTCAAACTGGAAAGCATTCGCCGCGACCGGTTCGAATATGCCGTTCTGGATATGGATTGTCCGGCCGGTATCGAAATTCCTCCGTTGCTGTTTATTCCTTTTGTCGAAAATGCGGTCAAACATGGAAACCAAAGCCGGACCTCTTCCTACATATTGCTGGTTTTTCGCGCTACATGGCAGGGACTGGATTTTATGTGTACCAATTCCAAACCGCCGAAAGCAGAGCGGGAACAGCTGCCCGGAGGCCTGGGCCTGGCTAATATACGTAGAAGACTGCAATTGCTCTATCCCGAGAAGCACAGGCTCGCTATCCACCGAACGGAAACCACTTACACTGTTCATTTACATATCGATTTTTCATGAATTGCATCATCGTAGACGACGAACCCTTGGCCCGTAAGGCCATTCAACTGCTGGTCCGGGATGACGAGCGGCTGGAGCTGCTCGGAGCCTTCGGCGACCCTTCCGAAGCTCTGGATTTTCTGCGAAGCCGCCCGGTGGACCTGATTTTTCTGGACATCCGCATGCCGGAAATGAACGGCATCGAACTGGCCAAAAGCATCGGCCGGGAAACCCTGGTCATCTTTACCACCGCCTATGCGGAATATGCGCTGGATAGCTACGAGGTCGAGGCTATCGATTACCTGGTCAAGCCGGTCGAAGCTCTGCGCTTTAAAAAGGCTCTCGAGAAGGCCCTGAATTACCACCAGCTGCTGACCAGCCATGTGGCCGGCGAAGGGGTGGAATCCGCATCCTCCGACTTTATGTATGTCAAATCGGACCGCCGCTATTTTAAAATCAAGTTTCCGGAAATCCTCTTTATCGAAGGATTGAAGGATTATGTGATCGTACACACGGCAAACCACCGAATCATCACCCGGATGAATTTACGGACCGTCCACGGTTTCTTACCGGCGGATCATTTTTTGCGGGTCAATAAATCCTGCATCGTCAATACCGAACACATCGATTCTTTCGACAACAACGATATCTATATCGGAAAACATGAGATTCCCCTGGGGAATGCGTACCGGGAAGCGGTATTTGCCCGGCTGATGAGATAGCCGGAGCTCGGTGTCGGTGCGGGTTTGCCACCTGCGGTTATTCGTACCTCAGGGCATTGATCGGATCCAGGTTCGAGGCTTTTTTGGCCGGGTACCATCCGAAAAACATACCCGTAGCCGCACACACGAAAAACGAGGCCACCACCGCTGTGGTACTGACCACAAAGGGCCAGTTCAGTGCCCGCGAGGCCAGGTAAGAGAGGGTTAATCCCAACAGAATCCCGATGATTCCGCCGATCAGGCTCAATATCGTACTCTCACACAGAAACTGTAACAGGATATCCTTGTTTTTCGCACCGATCGACATCCGCAGCCCGATCTCCCGGGTCCGTTCGGTGACGGTAACGTACATAATGTTCATAATTCCGATCCCGCCCACGACCAACGAAATGGAGGCAATAGCGGCCAATAAGACGGTAAGAAAACCGGTTAACGAATCCATCATTTCCAGCATTTACTGCTGGGTGAGAACTTGAAAATCATCGTCTTCTCCCGCTTTGATTTTATGCCGCTGCCGTAGCAAAACCTCGATATCCGCCCCCGCCTGATTGACCATGCTTTCCGTGGTGGCCGAAGCCACGATCATGTGGATGTAATTGATGGCCAGAATGCGTTTTTGTACCGTGGTGTAGGGAGCGATGATCACATCGTCCTGGTCCTGTCCCATTTGATTCTGCCCTTTGGGCTTCAGCACACCGATCACCCGCATCGGAATCTTACCGAAGCGGATGATTTTTCCCAGCGGGCTCTCTCCGCCCGGAAAAAGATTCTCGACCACCGTCTGGCCCAGGATGCAGACCTTGGCCGAATTCAATACATCTTGTTCCGTGAAATTGGAACCGGAAGCGATCTCGAATTTCCGAATCTCCAGGAAATCGGCATTTCCTCCCTGGATAGACCCCGGCCAGTTGTTGGAACCGTAGACGATCTGTCCGCTCGAAGTTACCTGCGGCGAAGCCATACTGATGCCCGGAACCCGTTCTACAATGGCTTCGGCGTCGGTATCTTTGAGTGTCTGCACGTTCGTCGAACCGATATTCACCCCGCCCGAACGCTGACTGGCCCGCATGACCATCACCAGATTGGTTCCGCTGGAAGAGATTTGCGCGCTGATGCTTTCCTGTGAACTCTGCCCGAGACTGACCATGGCGATCACCGAAGCGATCCCGATGATAATGCCCAGCATGGTCAGTAATGAACGGCCTTTATTCCTTAACAAAGCGGCCCAGGCTATTTTAAACAGATTGAAAAAGCTCATAAGTTGTATTTTTCCCTCCTGACCGTCCGGCCGAGGCCGTCCCCTGCAGGAAGTGTCGTTTATTAATAATCTTCCGAAGGAGGAAGGGCCTCCAGGGCCACCCGGGCAGATTGGGTAGCAACCGCTTCATCCTTAACGATATGCCCGTCCCGAAGCATGATCGTGCGGGAAGTGAATACGGCGATATCCGATTCATGGGTGACAAAGGCAATGGTCTTGCCTTCGCTGTTGAGTTCCTGGAAAAGCGTCATAATCTCGTAGGAGGTCCGCGTATCGAGGTTGCCCGTCGCCTCGTCGGCCAGCAGCAGTACCGGATCGTTGACCAGGGCACGAGCGATAGCCACCCGCTGCTGTTGCCCTCCGGAGAGTTGGTTGGGCATATGACCCATCCGATCCTGCAATCCTACCTGTTCCAGGGCATGGATCGCTCTTTCCCGCCTCTGGGCCGCTGAGACAGAGGAATTGTACAGCAGCGGCAGCTCCACATTTTCCAGGGCCGTAGTCCGAGCCAGTAGGTTATAGGATTGAAATACGAATCCGATTTTCCGGTTGCGGATGGTCGACAGTTCGTCCCGCGAGAGCGCGCTGACCGCAATTCCGTCGATGTAGTATTCGCCGGAAGTCGGACGGTCCAAACAGCCGAGGATATTCAACAGGGTCGACTTTCCGCTACCGCTGGTACCCATGATGCTGGCGAATTCGCCCGGATAGATGGTAAAAGAGATACCCTTCAGGGCGTGGACTTTCTCGGAGCCCATCTCGAAGGTTCGCCGGAGTTTTTCGACTTGGATGATTGTATGGTCCATAATATGGTTGCTGTTTACCGGTTACCGCGGACTCCGGTTACCGCCGCGGGGTGGGGAGGGCATCAGCGGATTGCTGACCGCCTGGCCCGTTTTATTTTTCTTGCCGAAGGAGGCCGACAGGACCACCTGTTCGCCGACCGCTAAGCCGGAATGTACGATCGTATGAATCCCGTCGCTGATTCCCGTCCGAATGAATCGTTGTTCCAGTATTCCGGAGCGATCCACCCACACGGTTTTGGAATCCCCAGTTTGAGAGTAGTCCGCCTCCGGTAAGGGCAGGGGACGAGGGCCGGGCTCCGGCAATTCCAGGGCATCGGCGTATTCCTGGGTGAGTTGAAAGTTGGTCGCCTCGACCGGAACGATCACCCCCGTTTCCGACTGCGTCACCACCGTAATACTGGCCGTCATGCCGGGAAAGAGTTTCAATTCGGGATTCGGCGCTTCGATGATCACCGTATAGGTGACTACATTGCTCGTTACCGTCGGCTGCAGCCGTACTTCGCTGACTGTTCCGGTAAAAATCTCACCGCTGTAAGCGTCTACGGTAAAAGTAACCGGTTGTCCCACTTTTACCTGACCGATGTCCGCTTCGTCCACGTCCGCCTCCACCTGCATTTTAGTGAGGTCTTCGGCGATGGTAAACAGGGTCGGAGTATTGAACGAGGCGGCAACGGTCTGGCCTTCGTTGACCGAGCGGTCCAAGACAACGCCGTCGATCGGCGAGTAGATGTAGGCGTAGGAAAGATTGGTTTCCGCCTGCGATAAATTGGCTTCGGCATTGATCAGCGCCGATTGAGCCTGGGCCAGCTGGTTTTCCGCCGCCTGCAGGGAGACCAATGTGGTGGCTTTGGCATCGTACAATTGCTTGGTGCGGTCGTAATTCTGTTGGGCGTAATTGAGGTCGCTCCGGGCGCTGGTCAGGCTGGCCTGCGACTGGGTAACTTTTTCCTCCAGGGTGATTTTTTCCAGTACGGCGATCAATTGCCCCTTCTTCACTTCGGAATTGTAGTCCACATAGATGTGCTCGATCACTCCCGAAACCTGCGTTCCGACCTCCACTTCTTCCACCGGCTGCACGTATCCGGTGGCCATGACCGTCAATTCGACCGTGCCGCGCTCCACCACCGAAGTATTGACGATCAGTTCCTGTTTGCGCGCGTTGGAGATCCACAGGATGGCCGCGACCACCAATGCGAGAAGGATGAGAATCACCCAGACTGTTTTCTTTTTCATGGTACTATTTCGTTTTTTTGTTTACAGGATGGACAAAGGCTCACCCATATACACATCCAGGATGGAGCGGATGAGCAGAAAACCGTATTTGCTTTGAATGTAATCGTTCAGTGCGCTGATGTAATTGTTTTGCTGTTGCAGCAATTCGACCGTCGTAATGGCGCTAACTTCGAACATGGCCCGGTAGGCTTCGAACGATTGAAAATAGGCCTCCTGCCGGATTTCGGAAGCCAGGAAGCGGTTGCCGGCGGTGACCACATCGCGGTATTCCTGCACCACGGTATTGCGGATTTCCAGTTCGGTCTGCATCCGGCTCAATTCGGCTTGCTGCAGGGCGATACGGCTTTGCGTTACGTTCGAACGGGTTTGTCCCCGGTTAAATATCGGAATACTGACCGATACGCCGACCTGTTCGTTCAGCCGGTCCGAAAGTTGGTTTCCGTAACGGGAAAAAGTATTGACATGTCCGGTTCCCACACTACCGCTCAGACTGACCGTCGGAAAAAACGACGAGCGGGAAATCCGAACGCCCGATTCGGCGATTTCCACATTGAAGTCGCTGATCCGTAATTCCGGTAGGCTTTCCAACGAACGGTCCAGCACGTAATCTTCCGAGGGAAGAATCAGCATGGAACGGATGGCCGCCGTATCGGGATAGACGATGCGCATGGGTTCCTGCGGGTCGAGCGAGAGGAGGATTTTGAGCGAAGAAAGGCTGTTTTCCAATCCGATCTCCGTTTCCAGCAGGTTGTTGCGGTCCGAGGCATACTGGGCTTCCAGCAACAGGTAATCGCTTTCGATCATCTCGCCCGCGGCGAATAACTCGCGACCTTGCCGGCGTTGTTCTTCACTGGCTTCCAGTACGAAACGCTGGTAGCGCAGCAATTCTTCATTGCCCAGGGCGGTGAGAAAGGATTGGAGAATTTGGATGATCAGCTCGTTATCGTATTGATCCGTTTGCAGGTAAGTCAACTCCCGGCGCAGCTCGTTGAGCCGGATCGTTTCTTTGAGATTTCCGCCCTGATAAAGCGTGGCCCCGGTACTGACCCCGTAATTTCCATTCCACGAACCGTGATTGTCTTTCGAGTCGGATAGGGTTTCACTGACCGTGGCCGAGAGATTGGGCAGCCGGTTTTTGCGGGCCTGTTCGATATTCTCTTCGGCCGCCGCTTCATTCAACATTCTCACCTGGCGATTGTAATTGTGGTCTAGCGCGTAAAACAGGCAGTCTTCCAGGGTCAGACGGAGCGTATCCGTTCCGGTCGTTTGCGCGGTTGCGACGAGCGGGAACAGGAATGCCCCGACCAGCAACAGCAGGGGGTAGCGTTTCATATTGTCGATTTAAAGATAATTTTTTGCTGTATCAAAGTTGATACCAATCTCGGAAAGTCCCAAAAAAACTCGACCAACCGCAGGAAAAAAACGTCGAAACCGGCTATTCGGGCCCTTTTCGGGAAAAGGACCGACAAAAAAGGGAAGCCCGAGGGCTTCCCTTTCCAATTTTCGCCGCTATAAGACGGCAGAACCGTTTAGTCGTATTCGTTGTACTCTTCCCACGGACGGAATTCGAACATGTTGTCCAATTGGGTGCTTCCGGTTTTTCCAGTGAGCACGTAGCCGCGTCCGAAGACGGTAAAGCCGACCGCTTCCGAACGGCCCGTTCCTTCGAAGGCGTGCAATTCTTCCCAAAGATCGGTAGCCGGATCATACTCCCAGGTGGTACTGCGTACATAACTGTTGTAGGTTCCGGTCGAAATATACCCTTTTCCATCGATCACGAAAGCCGAGCCGTAGGAGCGCATGATGCTGGTATAATCGTCGTCGTAGGATTCGTCGGTTACGTTGGCAATTTTTCTGAGCTCCTTCCAAGTGTCAGTCGCGGCATCGTAAGACCAGAAATCGTTCACTTCAGCCAGGTTGTTTTGACCGCCCACCACATAGGCGATGTTGTCGATCACGAACGCGGAAGCTCCGATCCGTTTCGACCCGCCGATGCTGGTGCATTCGGTAAAGCGTTCGGTACTCGGATCGAACCGGTAAAAATCTTTCAATCCGCTACCGTCCGAACCACAACCCACGAATCCATATCCGTTGACAGAAAAAGCCACGGCCGAATGGCGCGCAGTTCCGGGAAAAGCGTCGTCGGCCAGTTTGGTCCACGTACCTTTGCCGTTGTCTCCCGAGGGATCGAATTTATAAAAGTCGCTGAAAAACTCATCGTCTTCCGTGCTGCCCAGTCCTACATAGCCGTAATTACCGATGCTGAACCCGACGGCACGGTTGCGGGAGGGACCCGGAAAAGGATTGAGTTGCGACCAGCTCGTTCCGTCGTATACCCAAAAGTCGTTGATCCGTTTCTGAGGATCGGCGTTTCTTCCGGAATAACCCGTACCCACATACGCTTTGTCTCCTATGGTAAAGGCCACTGCGCTGCTGCGGGAATAACCGTCGAAGTCCCCTATATTGACCCAGTTTCCCCACAGTTCATCGTCTCCGCTACTCGAACATCCGGTATAAATAAAAAGCGCCATGATTACGAACGCGGCATACAAACCTTTCTTTTTCATTCTTGATTTTTTTATTAAGTTTCTTAATTTTGTGCAGTCATAATATATTGAATCAATTATCCGATGAAAAGCAAATCTATGATTATCTGTGTATACAAGCCAAAAATAATCGACCAAATGACCTTTTTATCCGGTGAATCAGATTCCCGTTGCGATCAAATCCTTCCGGATGTTACCCATTGATTCATCGGACAAAATTAATAATTCGCCGAATAAAACAAGAATTTCAACTATTTTTTTTGGCTAAGGTTTCAAGCCAAGCTTATTTCGGACATAAAATGTTAAAAATGCAAATAAAAAAGAGGCTTATCCTCGTACTTGCGGTCCTCGTTTCCCTTTTTGCGGGATTGGCCGGGTGCAACAACGAAGCGATGCGCATCGGAGACAACTGGGTCGATGTGCATACCCGCGTCATCTACATCGATACCTGTACCGTGCTGACGTCAAATATCATGCTCGATTCGATTCCTACCTCCGGGGGAAGCACCATTTTCGCCGGCACTTTTCGTTCGCCGGATTGGGGGCGGACTACCGTATCTTCCTACCTGAGTTTCAAACGGACGGAAGATTACACGTACGAAGAAAATTATCAGTTCACCAGCTCCATCCGATTCGATTCCCTGACGCTTGAGTTGCGTCCGGATTCCACCATCTTTTCCGGAGATACGACAAAACTGTTGACGCTCAATGTGCATCGGCTCACCGAACGGGTCGAACTCGATGACGACGGATACTTGTACGGACATTCTTCTTTTTCATACGATCCGCAACCCATTTCCCAAAAAACTTTCTATCCGCGGCCGGGGCTGCGCAAGAATATCGAAATGCGCCTGCCGGACGAATTGGGACTAGAGTTTCTGGAAAAACTGACCCGCGATAAAGAAGAGATGGAAAACGACGATGCCTTCCGCCGCTATTTCAACGGCCTGGTGCTGAGATCCGGTCATCCGGAAACCGACGCGGCCATTCTGGCTTTTCAAGGGCAGGATACGACCTGTGTGATGAAACTGTATTTCCACACCTCCATGGAAGAGGTAACCGACTACGTGTGGACCTTTCAGTCGATCCCCTCGTGCCATTTTACTCAGGTCGAATCGGACCGCACCGGCTCGCCGCTGGAAGGAATTTCCTTCAGAAACAACGAAATCCGCAGCAAAGAGACCGATAATAAAACCTTCATCGAAGGGCTGACCGGCGTTTATACCAAAATCGAATTCCCGTATTTGAATAACATCCGAAACCTGGGGGAAAACGGAACCGTGGTCGCGGCTACCCTGGTGGTCTATCCGTTGCTGGGTACGTTCGACAAGCAAAATTATTCTCCGCTTCCGGAAACGCTGCTGATGTATGTCTCCAATATCGAAAATGTGGTGACGGGAGCCATTACCGACCGCAATTTACAGCTTCAAAGCGGATCGCTCAACTACGATGAAATGACCACCGCCAACACCTATTATACGTACGATATCACCGATTTCATAGCCGGCCAGATGGGGGCCGTCGGGTTGAATAAACAACACCTGCAGATGATCGGGCAGGGCTATGGATACACGTTAAACAACCTGATTATCGGCAACCAGAACGTGGAAGAAAATAATATAGAATTACATATCACCTATACCCTTTATGATGAAAAATAGCATTTATTGTCTTCTATTATTGATAGTATCATGGGTCGGCGGGCAACGGGCCTACGCACAGGCAACCGCTTCTCCGCATTCCCTGTTCGGTATAGGTGAAGTAAATACAGGGAATTTCGGGGAAAACAGCGGTATGGCCGGAGTCGGAATCGGTTATATGAATCCCAACGTGGCCGCCTTGAATACGCTCAATCCTGCAGGGAACGCCCTCATTCCGCACCAGACCTTTATTTTCGACGGATCTTTTTATGGAAAACTGGCCTGGTATGACGGACAAGGGAAAAAAGTATATGCCGGAGCGGGAAACATTAGCCGGTTGGCCTTCGGTTTCCGAGCCGCCAAACCGTGGACCATCAGTGTCGGATTGACTCCCTACTCCGCCGTGGGGTACAACATCGTCAAAGATTCACCCATAGACGGCACCCACCAAACCTTTGAAACGAAATTTACCGGCGAAGGAGGATTCAATAAACTCTACCTTACCCAGTCATTGAATATTTCTCCGAAACTTTCCGCCGGGGTGAACGCATCCCTGATTTTCGGAACCATCCGCCACAAGGAAACTTCCGCCTACTGGTACGCGGAAAATAAATCCCGGGGCGAAAAGGTCTATTTCGATTTCGGTCTGCAGTATTACGAACAACTGGCTTCCAACCGATACCTCACCGTCGGAGCAATTTACGGGTACAAATCCTATGTTCAGATGACCAATACGCGGTATGCTTACGATTTCGAAGACACCGTCGCCATCAATGAAGTGCGGCCGCCTACCCGGCAGAATCTGCCGGAATTTTACGGCGTAGGAGCCTCGATCTCTTCCCGTAAAATGACCCTGGCTCTGGACTACTTGTACCAGGGGTGGGCGCGTGTGGAGCCCACCTCCAACATCCGGTACAAAAATATGAACAAGGTTACTTTCGGGATGAGTTATCTTCCCAATGCCTTGGATGCCAGGCGGTACTGGCAAACCG
>JAJQAW010000308.1:2499-11639 GCA_021203585.1 Rikenellaceae bacterium | reverse complement strand
AATCGGGATACATCATTTTAACCGAAATCGACCCGTGAAGGGAAAAAAAGAGGAAACATCCGTTTCCTCTTTTTTTGACCGGTGATCTTATAATTGAATCGGTTTGTATTTCGGAACCAACGATTTCATAATGATCCATCCGAGCAGATAAGCCACGGCACAGATGGAGAAAATGATGAAGTACCCGGAATCGATGCCTTCGAAACCGAAGAATTTCATATTCGTGTCGGCGGAATAGTCGAACAAGACCCCGGAACCTTTATTAATCAGGAACGATCCGACTCCACCCATCATACCACCGATACCGGTGATCGTGGCTATGGCGGATTTGGGGAACATATCTCCTACCGTCGAGAAAATATTTGCAGACCAGGCTTGGTGTGCAGCCCCGGCAATACCGATTATAACCACCGGGATCCAATAAGATATGTGTCCCAACGGTTGGGCCAGCAGAGCCAGCAGCGGGAAGAACGCAAAGATCAGCATCGCACGCATACGACCGGCATACGGGTTCATATTCTTTTTATCCACAAAGAAGGTCGGAAGCCACCCCCCTACAATGGAGAGCATGGTCACCATGTAAAGGACAAAAATCGGAAGAGCTGCCTCGGTCGAGGTCACGCCGTATACCGAACTCAGGTAAGCCGGAGTCCAGAAGAGGTAGAACCACCATACACCGTCGGTCAGGAATTTACCCAGCGCAAAAGCCCAGGTTTGTTTGAACTTGAAGCATTCGATAAAAGAGAGTTTTTTCTCTTGTCCTTCTTCCACTTTTTCTTCGGTCGGATTTTCCGATTCACTGTCTTGCAGGATGTAATCCAACTCGGCTTGATTGACTCGTTTATTTTTTCCCGGTTTGTGGTACAGGAACTGCCAGAAACCCATCCAAACGAAACCAAGAGCACCGATGACAATGAAAGCCATCTCCCAACCCCAGGCTTTGGCGATAAAAGGAATGGTTACCGGAGCCAGGAGTGCTCCGATTTGAGCGCCGGAATTGAAAAGGCTGGTCGCGAAACCCCGGTCTTTTTTCGGGAAATATTCCGCTGTGGTTTTGATGGCTGCCGGGAAATTTCCCGCTTCACCGACCGCCAATACCAGACGGGCAAAAATAAAGAGCGTTACGCTGGTCGTCAGTACCCGGCCGGCCGCACCGGCAATGGCGACGGTTCGAATCGATTCGGCGGCACTGTGAAAGCTCAGCGTCCAATCACCGGCAACGATACCCGAGGTAGCGATACCGCAAAAAGCGTGGATCACCGCACCGAGCGACCAGATAAAAATCGTCCACATGAACCCTTTTTTCGTGCCCATCCAGTCTACAAAACGGCCTGCGAACAGCATGCTCACGGCGTAGAAAATGGAGAACAGCGAAGTGATGGTTCCGTAGTCGCTGTTCGTCCAATCGAATTCCGGGGCGATAAAATCCACCCAGGTCAACGACAGTACCTGACGGTCCATGTAGTTGATCGTAGTCGCGAAGAACAGCATAATACAGATGACCCAACGGTAGTTGGTCATCTTCTGCTTCGTGCTAATAGTACTCATTCTTTGTGTTTTAGATTAGTATTTTGATGATTTGAGTTTTTGGTTTTTTCAGCGGATTAACCTTTAGCGGTATTTGGCGATAATCGACAACGCTTCTTGGCATTTGGCAGAAATCCATCCCCAATCTTTGGCGGCCACTATCTCTTTCGGGAAAAGGTTCGAGCCCATGCCCACGCACAGCACACCGGCTTTGATCCAGGCCGAGAGGTTTTCTTCGGTAGGTTCCACCGCACCCGTCACCATCAACAGGGACCAGGGCATAGGGGCCATGACATTTTTGACAAACAAAGGTCCGCCTACGTTTCCGGCCGGGAAAACTTTGCACACGTCGCAACCCATTTCCTGGGCGGCGCCGATTTCGGATACGGAGCCGCATCCGGGGGTATAGGGAACCAGCCGGCGGTTGCAAACCCGAGCCACTTCCGGGTTAAACAGCGGGCTGACTACGAAATTGGCGCCCAGTTGGATGTATAGGGAAGCCGTGCCGGGATCCACCACCGTGCCCACTCCTACGATCATTTCCGGACATTCCTTCGCGGCATATTTGACTAACTCCCCGAAGATTTCGTGGGCGAAATCGCCGCGGTTGGTAAATTCGAACGCGCGTACCCCGCCTTGGTAACAGGCTTTCAGTACGTTTTTAGCGGTTTCCAGGTCGCTGTGGTAAAATACCGGCACCATGCCGGTTGCCGACATTGCCTGGATGACTTGTATTTTGGAAAATTTTGCCATAATTTACATCATTAAGAATTTATCGAGCCAGGCTCGTTGTTTTTTGCAGGCCCCGCTCACCGTCAGAGCGTGCGATCCTCAGGAAACCGAATCCCAACCGAGGCCCATTGGACAGTTCCGAAATGACCGGGTGCGAACGAGAGCGGGTAAGCCTATTCGCTCGGTGGGGCGCCAGTGGGTTTGGCTTGGCACTCGCTCGGGCCGGGTTTTCCGCCTTCGGCAGAGTCGGAACTCCGCTTCCCATCGAGGCTTTGGACCGGGTCTTTGTGGGATTAAGTCCAAAGCCTCCCCCAACGGTTGAGTGAGATATCCGAATCGCCCGGAGTAAGTTTATCGGGAAACGCGGCCCGAACCGTCTCCTTTCATGAGGTTTTCCACCTCTTCCACCGTTACCTGATTGAAGTCGCCGTAAATAGTGTGCTTCAAACAGGAAGCCGCCACCGCAAAATTCAACGCCTTCTGGTCGTCTCCCGGATAGGAGATTAAACCGTAAATCAAGCCTCCCATGAAGGAGTCGCCGCCGCCTACGCGGTCTACAATGTGCGTAATGTCATAACGCGGCGACTGATAGAGAGTCTTGCCGTCATACAACACCCCGCCCCAGGTATTGTGGTTCGCGTTGATCGACCCGCGCAGGGTAATGATAACTTTCTTGGCCCGCGGGAATTTCTTCATCATCTGCGTGCACACCGATTCGAATTCGGCCGCATCCACATGTCCGCCCGTTGCGGTTACATCGAAGCCCTCCGGTTTGATGCCGAATACTTTTTCCGCGTCCTCCTCATTGCCGAGAATTACATCGCAACCCTCTACCAGCGCCGGCATGACTTCCGATGCCGTTTTGCCGTATTTCCAGAGATTTTTACGGTAGTTCAGGTCCGTGGAAACGGTGATACCCATTTTATTGGCCACCCGGATCGCTTTCAGGCACGCATCGGCCGCTCCTTGTGACAGAGCCGGAGTGATACCGGTCCAGTGGAACCACTGCGCACCCTGGAACACCTCTTCCCAGTTCACCATACCCGGCTGGATTTCCGCGATGGAGGAGTGTGCACGGTCGTACACCACCTTGCTGGCACGGGCCACCGCGCCGGTTTCCAGGAAATAAATCCCTACGCGGTCGCCGCCAATAACTACGTGGTCGGTGTTTACACCGTATTTGTGCAAATCCATTAGACACGCTTTGGCAATGTCGTTCTTCGGAAGCCGGGTAACGAATTCCGCTTTCAATCCATAATTGGCCAGCGATACGGCCACATTGGCCTCTCCGCCTCCGAACGTGGCGGTAAATTCTTTCGATTGAGAAAAACGAAGATAGTCCGGAGTGGCCAGACGCAACATGATCTCACCGAATGTTACAACTTTTTTCATATTTGTGGTATTGAGTTTAGTTTTTTAGGTATTAAACCGATGAATGCCTTGTGCTTTTAACTCATCTTCGATTTTTTCTCATATTCTCGGGTAGCTGTTGCACAAGTCTTACTGATTCCGAATAATATACGCACCGGTTTGTTTGTTTTTTAGTGGGTAACTGCCGCAATCGCGAGGACCTTCCATTTTTCTGCAATCCTCGGGTGAAGGTATGGGTTTCCAGGAGGTCCAATGCATGGATCAAGGTTGTTTTCCGATGTAGGCCAGGATACCGCCGTCTACGTAAAGCACGTGTCCGTTCACAAAATTGGAAGCTTCCGAGGCCAGGAAAACAGCCGGTCCGGCCAGATCTTCCGGATTGCCCCAACGGGCGGCCGGAGTTTTGGCAATAATAAACTGATCGAACGGGTGGCGGGAACCGTCGGCTTGGGGCTCGCGCAGCGGTGCGGTTTGCGGAGTGGCGATGTAGCCCGGTCCGATGCCGTTGCACTGAATGTTGTATTGCCCATACTCCGAAGCGATATTTTTGGTCAGCATTTTCAGTCCGCCTTTGGCTGCGGCGTAGGCCGAAACCGTTTCACGGCCCAGCTCGCTCATCATCGAGCAAATGTTGATAATTTTGCCCGCGCCTTTCTTGATCATCGACGGCAGAACCGCTTTGGAAACAATGAACGGACCGTTCAGATCGATATCGATCACCTGACGGAATTCGGCCGCGGACATTTCGATCATCGGAATGCGTTTGATAATTCCGGCATTATTCACCAGAATATCCACCGCGCCCACTTCTTGTTCGATTTGCGCGATCAGGTTGTTTACAGCCTGTTCGTCCGTTACATCGCACACATACCCGTTGGCTGGGATACCGTCTTGGCGGTAGGCTTCCAGCCCTTGATCGACCAGCTGCTGGTTGATATCGTTGAATACGATTTTTGCGCCGGCCCGAGCCATTGCGCTGGCAATCGAGTATCCGATCCCATAAGAGGCGCCGGTAACCAAGGCTACTTTCCCTTCGAGGCTGAACTTTTTTAAAGCATCCATGTTTGTATCATTTTGATTGTAAAATTTTTCAGGAATTTCCTACAGTAAAACGACCGAAAGCCGGTGTCCGCGAGGGCATCGGCTTACAGTTCCGCTGTATGCCTCTGCGGCTTGCCAACAGCGGATTATTTTAAATCGGTTGCCGCGCAACCGTCCATGTCGTCGTAATCGATATTTTCTCCGGCCATTCCCCAGATAAACGTGTAGTTGTGAGTCGCGCAGGCCGAGTGAATAGACCATTGGGGAGAGATAACCGCCTGTTCGTTCTTCATCCACAAGTGACGGGTTTCTTCCGGTTCTCCCATAAAATGGCACACCGCATCTTTTTCCGGCAGATCGAAATAGAAATAGGCTTCCATCCGGCGGTTGTGCGTATGCGGGGGCATGGTGTTCCACACGCTGCCGGTTTGCAATTCGGTCATTCCCATCTGCAGTTGGCAGGTCGGTAGCACCTGCAATACCAGCATCCGGTTGATGATGCGGTGATTGCTGGTTTCCAGGGCGCCCAATTCACGGATTTCGGCATCCGCTTTGGTTACCTTGCGGCAGAGATAAGCTGCGTGAGCCGGAGCCGAATTAAAATAGAATTTGGCCGGATTCGAGGCATCCAGGCTTTTAAAAGCCACGGTCCGGACTCCTTTTCCCAGGTACAGCGCATCTTTATGGTCGAGCCGGAACGTTTGCTTGTCCGCTACCACCTCTCCCGGTCCGCCTACGTTGAACATGCCCAATTCACGGCGTTCCAGAAAATACTGAGCGCGGATTTCTTCGGGAGCCGTCAACTCCAAAACTTCCTTCACGGGCATCGCGCCCCCGACGATCAGGCGGTCGTACATCGAATATACCATATTGATTTCATCCGGAGCCAATACGGTCTCCACCAGAAACATCTCCCGGTTTTCCTCGGTATCGTACATTTTCGCATCGTCCGGATGGGAAGCGTAACGCAGCTCAAAATTCTGTTTCATTGCGGTTTGTTTTTTATGTTTTGTTTTAGTTGGTTCTCCGTGGCGATTCGTCTATTCGACTGAAGACGATTCTTCTAATGTACAAATATACAAAAAATTCCATACCCCGAAACGGCGCTGATCTAATTCACCCATTTTTAACGGAACTTTCACCAGGCTGTTCCGAAGATCGTTTTTTCATCGAAAGTGACGTGGCCGTATTTTTTTTCGTGGGTATGGACTATTTTTAAGGCATAAATTTTGAAAACTTTCCGGCATGCCTGTTCAACAATCCCTCCGCCCATTCCGGTTTCTTTTCCTGCTGCTGTGCATCGGAAAAGTTTCTGCATCGGCGCAAAATCCGATAACGGATCTTCCTGAATTCATCGATAAACAGACCGTGGTTTATGCGCTCAAGCAGACCGATACCCTGCGGATGGATATCTATCGGCAGCGGGAAACGCGCGGGCGGCAACCGGTAGTGTTGTTTCAGTCCGGTGGTAGCTTTATGACCGGATCGCGCGATCGGGAGACTTTCCGGAATTATTTTGTTGCTTTGATCGAAAACGGATTCACCGTGGTTTCGATCGATTACCGGTTGGGTATGAAGGGCAAAAAATACAATTTTCATACCCTGACCTCCAAACAGGACGGACTGGCCAGCGCGGTACAACAGGCGGTGGAAGACCTCTTCTCGGCCACGGATTACCTGATTCGCCATGCGGACCGATGGCAGATCGATCCGGATTCGATGCTCGCCAGCGGTTCCAGTGCGGGAGCCATATCCGCTCTTCAGGCGGACTGGATACTCAAAAACCGCTATCCCGGATCGGAAATTCTTCCGCAAGGATTTACATACCGGGGGGGGGTGATCGCCTTTGCCGGAGGGATATTCAGCCGCCGAGGAGGACCCACCTGGAAACAGAGGGCTCCGGCCCCGACCCTGATGTTTCACGGTACCAAAGACCGTATCGTTCCTTACCGTACCATCCGGCTGTTTCGGATCGGTATGTTTACTTCCAATAACCTGCATCGACGGATGCGGCGTGCCGGCGGAGATTATCTGCTGGTCCGGCTTCAGGGAAAAGATCACCTCTACGGAGCCGGATATGCCATGTCCGAAGGCCTTCCCTTTACCGAGTGGTTTTTGCGGGAATGCATCCTCAAGGACGAAGGAAGGCAACTAGTTTTCGACATCGGAAAAGAATTTTAATTACCTTGTGCTTCCATGCATACCCCGTGAAATAAATATCCCTTAAAAAAGGACAGCTATGAAAAATTTAAGACTGGAAGCCCTGTTGATCGCCGTCGGTTTATTTCTGTTGGGGTGGATGATCAAATCCGGAATCGGAGAATTCAAAGACCGGGAACGGATCGTAAGCGTCAAAGGTTTGGCGGAAATGGAGGTTCCGGCCGATAAGGTCACCTGGCCATTGATGTACAAAGTGGTGGGCAACGATCCCTCGCAGTTATACGAAAACATTCGGGATAAAAACAACGCCATTATCTCTTTTTTGATCGGACACGGCATTTCAACGGAGGAGATCAGCGTGGGGGCTCCGGATATTGTCGATCTGCAGGCCGAACGCTATTCCGCCAATCCGCCCGCATACCGGTACAATGCGACTTCGGTCGTTACGGTTTCTTCCCGGCAGGTGGATCGGGTTCGGGAATTGGTCTTCGAACAGACCACATTGCTGAAACAGGGAATTGCCATAACGGGCGGCGATTACCGATATTCCATCGCCTATGAGTTCACCGGCCTGAACGGGATCAAACCGCAGATGATCGAAGAGGCGACGCAAAATGCCCGGGCTGCCGCAGAAAAGTTCGCCCGTGATTCCGGAAGCCGACTGGGGAAAATTCGCAATGCTTCCCAGGGCCAGTTTTCCATCAGCGACCGCGATTCCAACACCCCCCCCATATTAAAAGCGTACGGGTGGTGACAACGGTCAATTATTACCTCAGCCGTTGAAATAGCCGCAAAGCATGGCTTCGGATAGGGCTTTTCCGAAGCAGCACATTCTTGGAGGCAGGGAGGATGAACCTCCCTGCTTTTTTTGCGGGCTCCCCACCCTGCGTGGGTGCTGTCATCGGTTCTTAACTGGACTGTCACCGGAACTTTAAAACCAGGAGTTTACTTTGCCGTGTAAATTATGAAGAAATAAAGGCTTAGAACGTATGAAAAAGATGATTGTAAACGCAGCCCGGCTTTTGACAATGTCCGCACTAATGGCTGTAACCGGCTGCTCGAGCGACAACGACCCTTCGCCCGCACCGGCGGACGGATCGTTGATCCGTGGAAACGATATCAGCGGCTATGCCGAGATAACCGCGGAGGAATCGATGAAAGAAAACCAGCTCCACATTACCCGTTCGGGAAGCTGGAAATTATATTTGATCGACCAAACCGACCGGGCCGATTTCGATCGGATTTTGCTTGCGGGCAGTGGAACCGGAAGTTTTTCCATGGGCAACGACTCCTACCAGCGGTACTGTTTGGAGTGGGATGACGAATCCCGTACGGTTCTGGCTCCGCGAAAACTCCCGATCCAAGGACAGGATAATTTCCGGGACCTGGGCGATTATCGAACCCGGGACGGCAAAATCGTAAAATGGGGAAAAGTTCTCCGCTCCGGGAATCTGGAAAATCTTACGGCCGGAGATTTATCTTACCTGGCCACCGTGCCCCTGACCACCGTTGTCGATTTTCGTTATGTGGGCGAAGGCGGAGAAGATCGGCTTTCGGAGACGGTAAACCATCACCTGATTATGCCGATCAGTCCGGGTAATCTGACCACCGAAGAAGAAATTTTCCGGATTTTGCTTTCCGGTGATCAAGAGGGAGTGAAGCAGTATATGATGGATATCAATGAATCCCTGGCGCTGGACTATCAGGAAACTTACAGGGATTTTTTTAACACTTGACCGATGCGGATAAACTGCCTTTGATGTTTCACTGTACGGCCGGAAAAGACCGGGCAGGATTCGCCGCCGCTCTCTTTTTGTCCGCCTTGGGAGTCGACCGCCAAACCGTTATGGAAGATTACCTGCTGACTAACCGGATGACCGGTGTGACCCTGGAAAGCTGTATTCCCCAGGCGGAACAATTGTTGCAAATGGTACAAATGCCGGGAAATGTGGAGGCCGTAGCCCGCTCCCTGTACTACATGAGTCTGGTCCTGGAGGAATACATCGGCCGAGCTTTCGACATCATCGATGACCGATTCGGAGGGGTGGAATCTTACCTGACCCATCAACTGAATGTGGATTTGAGTAAACTGAGGGAAATGTTCCTATACTAAATCCGATAGCCAGCGTACGGAAGGATTCCGGAAACTGCCCCTTTCGGAAAGGGAGGGGGCGAACCTTCCCGCCCCCACGTTTCTACCCGACAGCTACAGGCTGTCGGGTAGTTTTTCGGGTGATTCGCGCAGGGAGGGCTGTTGCGGAATCTTTCATTTTCCCAGATCGCTAATTTTCATCGGAACGGAATCGAAT
>JAJQAW010000308.1:0-2489 GCA_021203585.1 Rikenellaceae bacterium | reverse complement strand
TCGATAATCGGCGGAACTTTGAAATAATTCTTCCAGGCAGCCATGCAGGTTGGGAAATTCGCTGTTCAGTAGAATGAATTTGGCAATCAGTATTTCCGCGTTCTTTCGCAGGGCATCGCATTCTTCCGATCGGGGCAGCAGAAAATCGTTGTCCCAGCCAACTAGAGCGGGACATATTTTACAGAAATGGACCGCCCAGCAGGAGGCGCATTGCCGTTCGATTTTCTCGAAATAACGGTTATAGAGCGACTCGATTTTGGGGGCCTCCAAACCGGAGGCCACATCCCCGATCGGCATGGATTGATCGGCTTTGCAGCAGCCATGCAGCGTGCCGTTTGCGGCTACAAAGAGCGTATCCGAACCGAAGGGGCAGGAGAAACTCTTGCACAGATAATCCGTTCCGGTGGGAGTGTCCACCTCCAACAACCTTTCAGTCAGGAAGATTTCCAGCAAATCGCGGAACAGGGATTTATGGTTTCCCAAATAAGCGGGTATGCGCTCCGGTTGTTTCTCCTCCAAAATTCTCAATAAAGAATGAAAATCTTCCAGGACGGCTTGTGTGTCGGTGTTCCTTTGAGCGCGGGCTAAAAATTCACCCGGTTTTCGTTCATAGCCGGGTTCCCACGAAAGAATTTTTCGATCCGCGGGATTGGCGTAAAAACGGGAACGGATGAATTCGGCTATGTTTTTATGTGCCGTATTGCACGCTAAAACCGTATTGATGGTCAGGTTATTTTTGGCATATTCCGGAAACCGTTCCACCAATCGCTGTAAATTTCCCAGGACATCGTCAAAGGAGCCCTGACCATCGGGATAGACCTGGTTCCGGTCATGCTCCTGCCGGTCCCCGTCCAGGCTGACCTGGAGATAAAAATTGTTCTCCAGGAGAAAATCGATGATTTGATCGTTCAAGACGGTAAAATTCGTCACCAGCGCGTAGTTGATTTTATGAATTCCGTGCGTTTTCCATCCGAGCGAACGCACATACCGGACAATTTCTTTGAGCAGTTCAAAATTTGTCAAAGGTTCGTCGCCCCAAAAAGTAAATGAAGGGGCATAGGATTCCAGGAGCCGATTCCTTTGATGGCCGGGTATCTTTTTCAGAATGCGGATGTACCTGTCATAGTATAAGTCCACCGCTTTGAATGCGGTGGGGGTGTCCATTTTGTGGACCGAATGTTGTCTTTTGCCGGGATCTTCCCGAGTATACAGGCAATATTTGCACCGCAAGGTGCACTCTTCTGTGATTTCGATCTGACATTTTCGCGGAATCTGATTCTCCAGTTCCTCTTTTACCAGGGTTGTGGTTTGCCGGGGGTATGGAGTAATCCGCTTGAACCCACCGGGTCTGAAAACATTTCTTTTCCACAGGGTGGTAATCGAAGCCGGGATGGAATGACAGTCCGCCTCCGGGGATTCACGCAGCAAGAAATCAAGTTCTGAAGGCGAAACTTCCGATAAAAAATGAGCCCGGGCATCGTAGGCATAACTCCTGCCGCATACGTCGATAATTTTCAGTAAAGGAAACCGGATATCGGAAGGCATTGGCTAACGTTTTGGTGAGTAAAGGGTATGAAATTTTACTGCAAAAGAGCTATCGGAATCGCTTTTTCCGGGAGAACGGGTGGTCGTTCGGACTTAATTTTTTCCGGAACCGATCCACCGCTCTCTGCATTCTTCAAAAAAATCCGCCGGCAAGTCTTCCACGAAGCTTTGGAATGAAGTGAACGATTTTCGGAAATAGGTAGAATCGGTCCGGTACATCTTTTCAAAGCAGCATCGGCAAATGTTGCGGGCGGTAATGGAATCGAGCGGTGTGGAGGAACGTGCGCTGATTTCCAGCAGCGGCCGCGTACAATCCTCGATCATCTGTTCCAAGCCGGATTCGAATTTCGCTCTTTCAGATAAAGAGTTTGTACAGGAAACGAACGAAAGCATCAAAAGGGATAGAATGAACAGGCTTTTCATCTCGATGTTCGAATTAAAACCAGTCATTGGCCAATTTAGTGCCCATCCATGCAGCGGTAGAAGAATTATCGCCCGGCATGCAAAGGCAATTGCAATTATTGCAGGGCGACGGGGGATTGCCTCCGTCATTGCCTCCGTCTCCGGGAGGCCATGGCGTACCATCGTCCGGTGTGCACAGGCAATATCCGTCGTGGACAATATAAATGGTGCCCTCCGGGCATGGACCGAATTCATATTCGCAGTCGATGTACATTCCTCCGGCAATGGATTGCTGTTCTTCGGGCGTAAGCTCGGTAAAGGTAAGCGACGACAACTTTTTGATCTTTTTCATAACAGACATTAAAAGGTTAACCACAAAAGGGAATTAATCGCTGAAAAACTGGGAATTATTTATTTCAAATATACTATAGTTTATTGAAAAAGCAAGAAACCGTCTGTGTTAATTTTGAGTCAATAAATCCAGGAAGGAAATGATGTTAAAAAAAATCCGTGCCTAAGCGGCAAAGGGATCGGGATTTCCT
>JAJQAW010000373.1:1170-11904 GCA_021203585.1 Rikenellaceae bacterium | reverse complement strand
AGGCTGTCCAGTGCCGGAGTCTCCAACGATAAGGAGTCTGCGGGCGAAAGATCGAGTCTATAGACGGGGGTTAATGCTTCGGAAGCGGGTGAACCGGAGCCAGCCACGCTATCGGCCAGAAGAACGAATTGCCCGTGGTCCATCAGCGAATCGGCCAGTTGCGCTGTACGGGGATCGACACCGTCAAAAAAAGATCCGGCCGGTTCGGCTTCTTCTGCCGATTCTTCCGCGTGATTTTCCGCCGGTCGGTTTCCCCGGCCGGAAAAACTCATGCGGCCGCAGCTGCTCCACAGAAATCCCTGGAGGAAAAAAAGGAGGAACAGGGACGCCGCCCAGTTGTATCTTCGGCTAAAGACCGGCAATTTGAAGAATATTTTTAACTTTGTCTTGGATTCAGTACGGCAGACCCACCCAAAATCGGTGCAAAGATAGAAAGTTTATGCGGAAAACGGTCACGTTCGTGCGGTGGTTCCTGCTTTTTCATTCCGGATTTTTGCATCTTTACGGAGTCTGGATAGGTTTTTGTCTGTGAACCGTCGTCTGGCCAGGCGACCCTGCGACTTTTAGAAACGTAACGCAATGAAAAGAAAGTTAGTATTTCTCCTGCTTCCGGTAGTGTTTATTTTCGCATTTTTTGTGCCGGAGTCCACGGCACAGTCCACGGACGGGTATAAAATGAAGAAAATCGTGCTGGACCCCGGTCACGGAGGGCCTCTACCGGGCTGCACGCACGGCAATTACAAGGAAAAGGATATCGTTTTGTCCGTAGCCTTGCAGGTGGGAGCGCTGATCGAGCAGAATCTGCCGGACGTGGAGGTGATCTATACCCGGAAAACGGACATCGACGTGGGTCTGCGTGAGCGGGGCAATATGGCCAATAAAGCCAATGCCGACTTGTTCGTTTCCATTCATGCGGATGCCGTGGCCAGCTCTTCGGCACGGGGTTCTTCCACGTGGGTGATGGGATTGAGCCACGAAAAATCCAATTTGGAAATGGCCATACGCGAAAACAGCGTGATTACTTACGAGGAGGACTACCAGACCAAATACGAAGGGTTCGATCCCAAAGATCCGGCCTCCTACATCATCTTTTCGTTAACCCAATCCGCCCATTTCGAGCACAGTGTAAAATTGGCCAATTTGATCCAGAAGCATTACGGCCAACACACCTCCATACCGACTTCCCGAGGAGTCCGTCAAAACGCCCTCATCGTGCTGCACCGCACGACCATGCCGAGCGTACTGACCGAAATCGGTTTTTTGAGCAATGCCGCCGACCGTGCCGTCATTACCTCCAAAGAGGGACAAGCCCGGATAGCCCGTGCGATCTTCAATGCCATCAGCGAATACAAAAGTTCGGTGGAGGGAAACGCGCACATCATTCGTCTAGACGACAATTCTCCCGCGTCGCTGGTAGCCTCGGCTGCCGCCGCTAATACTGGCTCCTCGTCCGCTTCGGAAGCCAGCGGTGCGGCCGTGCAGCCCGAGCCGGCAAATGCTCCGGCCTTCGTGAGCCCCGCGCAGGATCATCTGCTCTATCGGGTGCAGGTGTCCGCGTCCCAGACACCTGTGGCCCGCAATCGGTTCGGCAACTATTCCCGGCAGGTGGTCGAGATAAAAATCGGGAATTACTACAAATATTTTATCGGAGAGACGAAAACTTACTCCGAAGCGTTATCTTTGCAGCGTCAGCTGCGAAGCAAATTTAAAGATGCCTTTATCGTGGCTTTCCGGAACGAGCAGCCGGTGACCATCACCGACGCCATGAAGCGGAACTGATCCGGAGAAGGTTCTGCTGCCGTTAAAATTATAAATTCCAATGAGAAAAGAGATTAAAATCGGAATATTCGCCTTTGTCATGCTGATCCTGTTGTTCTGGGGGATAAACTTCCTGAAGGGGAAAAACGTATTCTCGGGATCGCATACTTTTTACACCACTTTTGCCAATGTGGAAGGATTGAATGTTTCCGGAGACGTGATGTTTCGGGGCATCAAAGTTGGAACCATAACGGGGATCACGTTCGATCCCAAGAATCCGGACGCTATCCGGGTCGAATTCAGTGTCAACCGAAAATACCCGATTCCGAACGATTCCTACGTGACGACCAATAATCCGATGATCATCGGGAGTAAAACACTGGTGGTGGAATACGGTCATTCTCCGGAAATGTACCGGGACGGGGACTTGATTCCGTCAGTGCTCAAACCCGAATTACTGGGCCAATTGACCGACGGGTTGGGGCCGGTCAAGGAACAACTGACCGAAATCGTGGCCAACCTGGCTCTGACCCTGGATAAGGTGACCGTTCTGCTGAGCGAAGAGAACCTGCAAAGCATTTCCGGAATTCTCAGTGGTGCGGATTATATGGTCAACAACGACTTGAAGGCCACCGTAGCCAACGTCAACAGCATCAGCAGGAGTCTGAACCGAAGCATGGAGGATATGGATCGTATCCTGGGCAATGTGGGAGATTTGACCGATTCCCTGCAAACGGTGAATGTCTCGTTGCTGGTGGATAACATCAATCGAACCGTAACCGAATTGAACGAGGCCGTGACCAAACTGAATCACGGCGAGGGCACATTGCCGTTGCTGCTCAACGATCCTTCGCTGTACGAAGGGTTGCAGGCATCATCCAAACATTTATCGGAACTGCTGGAGGATTTAAAAAACAATCCCAAACGATATGTACATTTCTCGCTGTTCGGCCGGAAAAATCAATAATCGGGGGTGAACGTTTCGGCTGCCTTCCCGAATCGGGAGGCACGCTTCTTCCGGTCCCGGGGGCGCGAAGAGTCTGCAATCGATCCATTTCCATATGCCTTTCGGTTTTCAAAAACCCGCAGAGATCGGTTGATCGTATGGAATTAAAATCTAACTTTGCCCGGAAAACCAGTTAAGCCGGTGAACGGCAGAATTACCATGCAAATTATAACGACAGTAGCCGAACTACGGCGCCGCCTCGGAGGTCGGACCGCATCGGTAGGGTTTGTTCCGACCATGGGGGCCTTGCACGCCGGCCATATCTCCTTGGTCGAGCGTTGCCGCCGGGAGTGCGATACGGCGGTGGTCAGTGTCTTTGTCAATCCCACCCAATTCAATGATCCGGAGGATCTGGTTAATTATCCACGGACTCCGCAGGCGGATTGTGCGCTGTTGGAAAAAGCTGGAGTGGATTTTGTATTTATGCCTCGGGAGAGCGAAATTTATCCCCGGCAGGATCTTCGCCGGTTTGAATTCGGTGACCTGGAAAGAGTCATGGAGGGTGAACACCGTCCGGGACACTTCAATGGAGTTGCTCAGGTTGTCAGTCGGCTGCTGGAGATCGTAAAGCCGGATCGGGCCTACTTTGGAGAAAAGGATTATCAGCAATTGGCCGTTATCCGCCAGTTGGTCCGGCAACTGCATCTTCCGGTGGAAATCGTCGATTGTCCGATAGAGCGGGACGGCGACGGGCTGGCTCTGAGTTCCCGAAATATGCGCTTGAATGCTGCTCAACGGGAATCCGCGCCGCTGATCTATGCGACCTTGCGGGAAATGTCCCAAAGAGCGGGATCCGTACCGCTGCAGGAGTTGATCCGGTGGGCCGCGCAGCGGATCGATACCGATCCGCAATTGAAGACCGAATACATCGCCATCGCCGATGCGGACAGCTTACAACCGGTTTCGAGCTGGGAGGAGCCCGGGAAAAAATATGCCTTTGCGGCGGTATGGGCAGGCGATGTGCGGTTAATTGACAATATTGAACTCTGATATAGAAAGAAGCAACGGCTATGCAGATCGAAGTTATGAAATCGAAAATCCACCGTGTACGGGTAACCCAGGCCAATCTGGATTACGTGGGCAGTATCACGATCGATGCGGACCTGATGGATGCCGCCAACCTGATACCGGGGGAAAAGGTAGCTATCGTCAATAACAACAACGGCAACCGCATCGAAACCTACGTCATCCGGGGCGAGCGCGGGAGCGGTTGTATTTGCATCAATGGTGCGGCTGCGCGGTTGTTCTCCGTAGGGGATATCGTGATCATTCTTTCGTATGCCCATATGGACTTCGAAGAGGCCAAAACCTTCGAACCCTGGGTGATCTTTCCCGATACGGCTACCAATCGCCTGATCCGATAGCCGCTTTGTCACGGCTCCGTTCCGATACCGTTTTCAGACCATGCGCCGCAAAGAGGGCTCCGGTTATTCCATTGATACTTGCATTTTACGCTGTTTTTCCGGCATTAGCCTCATCGGATGGCAGGGATCTGTGTATATCCGGATTATTTCCATGACAGGATTAATTCACATGTTTTTTCGAGGATATATTTTATATTTGTATTGATTCACTTCACTTCTTCATTGACCACATGTACGCGATGAAAAATTTTATTCTAACCGTAATCTTTATTTTTTCATTATCCGCATTAGGCTGCACCCAGGAAGATTCCGATAAAATTTTCACCGTAACCGTAGCTTCCAGCGTACAAGAAAGGGAAAATGAGAACGAATCTACATCGGTTCCATTTGTTTACTATGTAAAATTTGAGGATTCCATGGATTGGGAAATGTTCCCTCATTACATAGGAGGCTTTGAGTACGAAGAAGGTTATGAATATCGGATTAAAATGAAACAAACCCGATTAAAAAATCCGGCCCAGGACCAAGATCCCCTGGAATATACCTTACTGGAAATCCTCACGAAAACTCAGAAAGACTCCGAGGGTTTACCCTTGCATTCGTAAGGGAAACATATCCTTCATCGCAGCAGCACCCGGCGGTCTTTCCAGGGACCGGATGGCATGATTTATCCGGAATTTTTTCCCACCGATTCTAACCGGCGGGTATCGAAATCATACTTGTCGACCATTTCGAAATCCAGCAGCTTGCGGGCCAGGTCGGCGCGCATGACCTGGATGCGCATCCGGTCGCCCAGGGAAAAGGTGCGGCCGTGGTGGCGGCCCGATACCCGGTAGGCCTTGTCGTCGTAGACATACTGATCGTCCGTCATATCGCGCAGGGAGACCATGCCTTCGATCAGGTTTTCTTCCAGTTCTACGTAGATGCCCCATTCGGTAACTCCGGAAATGACGCCATTGAACTGCTGATCGATTTTGTCCTGCATGAATTCGACCATCTTGTATTTAATCGAAGCCCGTTCGGCTTCCGTGGCACGGCTTTCCATGGCGGAGGAATGGTCGCACTGGCGTTGGTAATAATCCTGATCCTCGGATTTTCCTCCGGCCAGGTAATGCGCCAACAACCGGTGCACCATCATATCGGGATAGCGGCGGATGGGCGAGGTGAAATGGGTATAATAATCGAAAGCCAATCCGTAATGGCCGATATTTTCGGTCGAATAAACCGCTTTGGCCATCGTGCGGATGGCCAGCGTGGATACGATGTTTTCTTCTGCTTTATTTTTCACCTGGCCCAGCAGTTTATTCATCTCACGGGCTACGGCATGGCCTTTTTCGGCTTTCATGGTATAGCCGAAACGGGTGATGAACGTCTTGAATTCGATCAGTTTTTCCGGTGACGGGGTATCGTGGATGCGGTAAACGAAGGTTTTTTCTTTGCGCTGGCCCGGGTTCTTTTTACCGATAAATTCAGCCACCTTCCGGTTGGCCAGCAGCATAAATTCTTCGATCAGAATATTGGATTCCTTCGGCTCTTTGAAATAAACCCGGATCGGTTTGCCCTTGTGGTCCAGTTCGAATTTGGCTTCGGCCCGTTCGAAACTGATCGCTCCGTTTTTGATGCGCGCCGCCCGCATTTTTTGGGCCAATTCATTGAGCCGGAGGAGTTCCTCCTGCATATCGCCTTTTCCGGTTTCGATCACCTGCTGTGCCTCTTCGTAGGAAAAACGACGGTCGGAAAAGATGACGGTCCGGCCGAACCACTCGGACAAAACGTCCGCATTTTCATTGAGTTCGAATACAGCGGAAAAGCAAAGCTTTTCTTCTTGTGGACGGAGCGAGCACAATTCATTGGATAGCCGCTCGGGAAGCATGGGAATCGTTCGATCCACCAGATATACCGAGGTAGCCCGCTCTTGCGCTTCCGTTTCCAGTAGAGTATCCGGCTTGACGTAATGGGTCACGTCGGCAATGTGAACGCCGATTTCCCAGACGCCGTCCTTGATCCGGCGGATCGACAGGGCGTCGTCGAAATCCTTGGCATCCGCCGGGTCGATCGTAAAGGTCGGAATCGAGCGAAAATCCCGGCGTTCCCGGTAATCCTGCTCGGTAATCTGATCGGAGATTTTACGTGCCTGGTCCGTGACTTCGGTCGGATAGATATACGGAAGATCGTACTCGGCCAGAATGGCGTGCATTTCGGTATCGTTGTCGCCGGCTTTGCCCAGCACATCGAGTATTTCTCCCAGCGGATTTTTCATGGTCATCGGCCATTCAACTACCCGAACCAGTACCTTATCCCCGTCACGGGCCCCCTTCGTTTCGCGCAGGGGAATAAAAATATCGTTCGGCATTTTTTTGTTGTCGACACGCACGAATGCGTATTGTTTGGACAATTCGATGCGTCCGACATAATTTTTGCGGGAAGGTTGGACGATTTCCACTACTTCTCCTTCGATGGCGCCGTTGCGACGGGTACGGATCGGCAGAACCTTGACCGTATCCCCGTGCAGGGCGTGTCCGGAGTTGCGGGCATCAACCATGATGTCCTTTTCCATCCCTTCGACCATGACATAAAGCGTGCCGGAAGCAGTCATATCCACCACTCCGGTGATATAATCCGCCTGCCCCATCCGGAGTTTATATTTGCCGTTTCCCAGTTGCTCGACCAGACCTTCGTGCATCAAGCTCTGGATGACATCCCGTACATTGACTTTGATTCCCGCGTTTTGAGCGGTTACGATGACATTGACCTGTTTAAGGGTAATTGCGCGGGTCGGGTTGTTCTTGAATACACGGAACACGTCGTTCCGTACTTTGTCTGCGGTCGGTTTTGCATCCGATTTCTTCTTACGTCCAGTTGACCGCGTAGTTTGTTTACTCATTCTCTTTCGTTTAATACCCCGCAAAGGTACAACAAAAGTCATGCGAAACGTCACATTGCCCGAAGATTTAGCGGCCGGTGTACCGGAAAATCCGCTTGTAGCAGGGTTCGCCGGAGGCGGAATTTTCAATGCTTGGCTGACCTATGGCTTCCGGAACATCCCTGTACCGAGCGGCAAACCGGTCCGTCGGTTTTTCCGGTAAACCCGTTCCGGCTTAAGTAGAAATCGCTTTTTATGAGATTATCTCTCGTTTTTTAGTATATTTATCGATCCAAACGAGATTAATCTATGGCAACATTCGAAGTACGAGGCGGTTGCTGCCTCAAAGGGGAGATCACTCCCCAGGGAGCCAAAAACGAAGCACTGCAGATTCTCTGCGCGGTTTTGCTGACACCCGAAAAAGTGACGATCCACAATGTTCCGGCCATTGTGGATGTCCTGCAGCTGATCGATCTGTTGCGGGCTATGGGCGTAAAAGTCGAACAAATCGGTCCCTCCAGTTATACTTTCGAAGCCCGGGAAGTCGATCTGCCATACCTTCAAAGCCGGGAGTACCGCGACCGGGCGGCCCGTTTGCGCGGCTCGGTGATGGTGATCGGTCCGCTGCTGGCCCGATTCGGAGTGGGCTATATTCCCAAACCGGGAGGAGATAAAATTGGGCGGAGACGCTTGGATACCCATTTTATCGGATTCCAGAAATTGGGGGCCCGGTTTAATTTCGACACCGATTCCCATTTTTACACGGTGGAAGGGAAGCACTTGCAAGGTACGTACATGCTGCTGGATGAGGCCTCGGTGACCGGAACGGCCAACATCGTTATGGCAGCCGTATTGGCGCGCGGGACTACGACCATTTACAATGCCGCCTGCGAGCCCTATTTGCAGCAGCTGTGTAAAATGCTCAACCGGATGGGAGCTAAAATTTCCGGCATCGCCTCCAATCTGTTGACCATCGACGGTGTGGATTCGCTCGGCGGTACCGAGCATACGATGCTTCCCGATATGATCGAAGTGGGTAGTTTCATCGGTATGGCTGCCATGACCGCTTCCGAAATCACGATCAAAAACGTTTCGTTCGATAATTTGGGCATCATACCGCAGCAATTCCAACGGATGGGCATCAATTTTGTGCAGCAGGGAGACGATATCTTGATCCCGAAACACGACCATTACGTGATCGACAGCTTCATCGACGGTTCCATCATGACCATTGCCGATGCTCCGTGGCCGGGACTTACTCCGGACCTGTTGTCGGTTTTTCTGGTCGTCGCCACGCAGGCTCAAGGGGCGGTATTGATTCATCAAAAAATGTTCGAAAGCCGCTTGTTCTTCGTGGATAAACTGATCGATATGGGAGCCCAGATTATTCTCTGCGATCCCCACCGAGCCACCGTAATCGGTCACGATCGCAAATTCCGGCTGCGGCCCACGGTCATGACCTCACCCGATATCCGGGCCGGGGTAGCGCTGCTGATTGCCGCAATGACGGCCGACGGAATCAGTACGATTCAGAATATCGAACAGATCGACCGCGGCTATCAGGATATCGATGGAAGATTGAATGCCCTGGGGGCCGATATTCGGCGGATCGAATGATCCACTCGCGCCCGGACCGGTTTAAAAATAATCGCTTATGGCTCTTTGCCCGATCTTTTTCGCTCGCGGAACAACCGCTCGGTAGTACGAGTAGTGCTGGGGCCGATTCTTTTACTGGGCTGCCGTCGATCGACAGCAAAGGACCATCGCCATACCGGACCTTGCGGCCCTGTGCGAGGCCGGAAGCGATCGGTACCCATCGGCACCGGTTTCAGGAAATGCGAATCGACCGGATGGAGGCAGACGGCCGGTTTAATGGTCCGGATTATGGCACCGGACCCAGGGGACCGGGCACTATTTTGTGTGGAAACCTCGTAGCGGGCCGTGGCACGAACCGGAGACCGGGTGGAGGGGCGATGTCCGACTCAATCGCACCGATGGGTTCGCGTTACGCTACCTCTACGGTAAGCTTCGGAACTTCCGTAAATTTTCATTCCGAGGATTAATACGGCTAACCGGCAAGATGAAAGACTTATGATGATTCGAACTCAAAATATCCGTAAATCCTACGGTGCACTGCAGGTGCTGAAAGGGATCGACCTGGCGGTCGCAAAAGCAGAAGTGGTATCGATTGTCGGACCGAGCGGGGCGGGGAAAACGACCCTGCTGCAAATACTAGGTACGCTGGGCAAGCTCGACAGCGGCCAAATCGAAATCGACGGTGTGCCGGTTCATACGCTCGGCGAAAAGCAAATGGCCCGGTTTCGGAATCGAAAAATCGGATTTGTTTTTCAATTTCACCATCTTTTACCGGAATTTACGGCCCTGGAAAATGTGATGATCCCCGCTTTTATCGCCGGTCTGGATCGGTCTTCGGCCGGACAAAAGGCGGAGGAACTGCTGGAACTGCTGGGTTTGTCGCACCGGCTGACCCATAAGCCGGCGGAACTCTCCGGGGGGGAACAACAACGGGTGGCCATCGCCCGGGCACTGGTCAACGATCCGGCCGTTTTGTTGGCCGACGAACCTTCCGGGAACCTGGATACCAAAAACCGAGAGGAATTGCACCGGCTGTTTTTCGAATTGCGCGATAGGCTCGGGCTAACCATCGTCATTGTGACCCACGATGAACAATTAGCCGGCATGTCGGACCGCAAAATCGAAATGATCGACGGGCTGATCGTGCCCTGATACTCCGATGCCGGGGTTGCTTTTAATTCTTCCGGTCTCCGCAGGACTAGCGCCGGTTCGGTCAATGAATGTATGGCTTGGCCCGGTAGGTATGACGGTCCGTCCGATTCCGGGGCTCGAAGTGTATCGCTTCGAGCCCGTATCGCCTGGAATATGGAATTGCAGGAGCACGAAAAAGTGTATCGGGCCCAGGGAAACCCTTTCGAATCGAAGGTGGATTGCGGCAGGATTCCGAAAAAAACAGGGAGAAACTACTCCCTGTGTTGTGTTCATGAAGGAATTAAAAACGAAATCCGACTCCGAAAGAGAGGGCTTGCGGCAACATTTTTTGATCGTCTTTCTTGTCCACGGCATTGATTACGCCGATCCGGTAGCTGACATTGAATTGGAGCCCGGCGGCAAATTCATAACCGACGGTTACCTTTCCTCCGAAATCCCACCGCTGGTAATCTTCCTTATCGTAAAAATCCACTTTCGGCTTCTGGTCCAATTTCAACGATAAACCGTAGCCCACATAGGGTCCGATTCCCGCATACAAGCGGTTGCCGGATTTGGTGTGCAGTTGCCCCAGGGCATAAACCGGTATTTCCAGCCCCCAATAAGTCAGATTATCTACTCTGCCGCCCGATTTGGCACGGTAATCCGAATTCTGGTAATGAACCAGCAATTCCGGTTGAACGGCAAAAGCGTTGGTGATATCCATTTTGGCAAATCCGCCGAGGGTGACTCCGCTTTTCATATCGCTTTTCACCTGCACTGCATTTTTCACGATGTAGTTGGATATATTCCATTCCGCTTTTACGCCATAGCTTATCTCCTGTGCCCTAGCCGGTGTGGCAACGATACCTGTTAGGGCCAAAATTCCGATCAGTAATCTCTTCATTTTAATCATTAAGTTTAGTAAATAATTTTCTTCAATCGTTTCTCGGGGAGGTTATGCCGGCCGGTAGCCGGAGGTTTGGGATCAGTCGCTGCTCCGGAGTGACCGGAACTTC
>JAJQAW010000373.1:0-1160 GCA_021203585.1 Rikenellaceae bacterium | reverse complement strand
TCGTAGGGGAGTCGGGTTTCCTGCAAGCCTGGAAGGCGGGAGCTTTCGGAACGAATTCCCGTGCAAAGATATAAATTCGGACGAAGCAAAAAAATTCAAAGGCATTAGCTGCCGGTATTTCCTGATCTGCCTGAGTGAATGTTTCCGGGGAAACTGAGGGGCCGGTGGGAGGAATACCCGATCCGGTCATAGTCCGGGCTTCTCCGGGAAGGGGAGCGGATAGGAGAAAGTGTGGTCAGGCAAAGAGTCTCTCGGAAACGGTTTCTTAAACCGGGAAACACATGGAACCCGAAAGTAAAAACTTTCGGGTTCCATTTTCGAAAGGATGTGTTTGATCAAGCGGGAGTCCTCTCCCTGCCGGTGCTTACCGTTCAGAAGCGGTAACCGATCCTTAAGGAAACAGACTGCGGCAACATCTTGCCTTCTCCTTTGTCCACCGCATTGATGACTCCGATCTGGTAAGCGGCATTGAATTGGATGCCGTTGGCCAGTTCATAGCCCACCATTGCTTTTCCTCCGAAATCCCACTCCTGCCAGGCGTCCTCTTTATACAACTTGGTTTTGGCCGGGGTATCCACATTGGCTGAGAATCCATACCCCACGTAAGGTCCGATCCCTGCATAGAAGCGGTTGCCGGAGGGGCAGTACCATTGACCCATAGCGTATACCGGGATTTCCATGCCTCAATATTCCAGATTATACTTCTTTCCCCCTTTTTCGAATTTATAATCCGAATTCCGGTAATGCACCAACAACTCGGGTTGGATGGCAAATCCCCGGGTGAGGTCGAATTTGGCAAAACCGCCTACGCTGGCTCCGAATCCCAGATCGCTTTTCACCCCGGGCGCGTCTTTGACGATAAATTAGACATATTGGCTTCCGCTTTTACTCCATACGTAATGTCTTGAGCGCCAGCTTGCATGGTTCCGATTCCCAGGAGTACGAAAACTCCGATGATTACTCTTTTCATAATTTTATAATTTTTTAGTGAGTAAATAGTGGTTAAAACTTTTGGTTTGTCAATCAAAAGTAAAAGAAAGGGATCCGCTAAAGAAGGAAAACCGAACCCAATGGTAGTTTTGGCCGACCGAACGGTTTTTTCAATCTGCCGAACTGTCGGAATCGGGGACCGTCGGGCTTCAAAACAACGAACATAGGGC
>JAJQAW010000309.1 GCA_021203585.1 Rikenellaceae bacterium | reverse complement strand
GCACTTCCTGTTCGGCAAATTGCTGAGTTTCCTGCATGCGGGAACTCAAATCCTGCAGTTCTTTTTCTTTTAACGTGCGTTGAGCTTCGGTGAAGGTCGAGGAATTTTTTTGATAATCCTGAAATTTGGTATTCAGCTCGACCTGAATCAATTCCAGTTGATCTTCAAAGTCTTTTACAAAAGCCTGCAGGCCCGTAAAAGCAGCCTCGCGTTCGGGCATGGCCTCGAAAAGCTCCGAGGAATTGATATAAGCCAGTTTAACCTGCTGGGCCATAGCGGTACCGCCGACAAGAGCCAAAAGCGCCACCAGTACCAGTTTTATTGCATTCTTCATTATAGTTGTGTTTTTGTTCTGTGCAATTGCGTTGTAAATATAGCTTTTATTCTTGAAATCACAACGCTGAGACAATCACCTGGGTGATATCCAGTTCGCGGTTGTAGTAAACGATCGAAGGATTATTGGAGATATCGGTGATCATGTCGTACCCCTGTTCTTGGGCAATTCGGTCGATGGTCTGGAATACCCGATCCTGAATCGGTTTTAATAATTCGATGCGGCGTTGCATCAGTGTGCCCTCCGGACCGAAGAAAGCGGCCTGTTTTTGCGTGGCTTCGTCTTCCAGTTTGATGATATTATCTTCGACTTGGCGCCGGGCCGTTTCGGAAAGTCCCGAGCGCTGGTATTGATACCGTTCGTACATTTCCGCGATTCGGGCAAAATCGGCATCCACCCGGGCTTGCTCTTCTTGGGCCAACTGATCGATCTGAGTCAGCGCTGCCGTATATTCCGGAATGGACCGGAAAATTGTCTCGGTATTGATGAAGGCAGTTTTCTGTGCAAATACTCCTGCGGTCAGAAGGATCGCCGCCGTTAAAAAAACGATCTTTTTCATGAGGTTCGTATTTAGTTATTAATCAGTTTTTGTCCCGGCTACACCGGCACTCCGGTTAGAACTGCTGACCGATCATGAAGTGAGGTTGTCCGCCTCCTTTTTTCCCGGAAAGATCGTAGTCGAACCCGTAGGCCCAGTCGATACCGATCTGTCCGATCATCGGCAACCACAGTCGCAGCCCCACCCCTGCCGAACGTTTCAACAGGAAGGGATCGAAGTCCCGCATCGTGGTAAAGGCATTACCCGCTTCTGCAAAAGCCAAGCCATAAATCATGGTCTGACCCTGTTGGACAAAAGGATAACGTACTTCGAAGGTGTATTTATTGTATGCCTTGGACTGTCCGGTGCTGGGTGTGAGTGATCCGTTTTCATACCCGCGCAAACCGATCACATCCACTCCGTACAGGTTATACCCGGACATTCCGTCTCCTCCGACCTGAAAGCCCTCGAAAGGAGAGGGTTTGTCTTCCTTGTAGCTGCCGATGAAGCCGAAATTGGCGGAGGCGTGCAACACCAACTTCTGGTTCTGGCTGAGCGGGAAATACCAGTCGGCTTTTAGTTCCCACTTGTGGTATTCGATCCAGCGGTACCGTTGCTGCGCACTGATTTTCTCGCTGCTGTAATCCTTTCCGTCAAACAGGGAATAGGGCGGAGTCAGGGTCATGGAAGCGGAAAATTCCGATCCCCCGTTGGGATAATAGGGATTGGTTACCGTATTCCGCGAAAGCACCGTACGCAAAGCGACAATGTTGGAAGTACCGTTACTGAAACCCAGGAATCCATCCCAGTCTTTGAGGTTGTAGGCCTGGTACATGATTTCGTTATACAGACCGAACATGTGGTCGGGCCAACGTAGCCGCCGGCCGATTCCCACGGAGGCTCCGATGGTGCGGAAATGCTTGCTTCCGGACTGCCAGGCATAATAGGCGTCCGTCTGGTCCGAATAATAAAAGCCTACGGTCAGCGAATTGGGTTTTTTACCCCCCAACCAAGGCTCGGTAAAACTCAACGAAAGGGCCTTGTAGTAAGAACCGTTGGATTGAGCCCGAATGGCGACTTGTTGATTTTCTCCGTGCGGATAGGGTCTCCAAGCCCCTTTTTTCAGGGCATTTTTCATCGAGAAGTTATTCAGCCGCAGACCGACCGATCCGACAAACATTCCGTCTCCCCAACCCCCGGAGATTTCCACCTGGTCGCTGGCCTGTTCTTCGAGCGGAAAGGTCAGGTTAACCAGGTCATTGGAAACGGGCACGATGTTGGGCATGGCGGATTCGGGCAGGAAATGCTGTAGCTGCCCGATCCGGGTAATGGTATTCATCAGCAGCTCCCGGTTGTACAGCTCCGCCGGACGCACCATCAATTCCCGCCGGATCACATGGTCGTAAACCCGGGTATTCCCGGTGATGGTAATGGCATTGATCGAGGCCTGTTGCCCTTCGATAATCTTAATATGAAGGTCCAGCGAGTCGGGTCCCACGATGATTTCCTGAGGTTCGATGTCCGACATCAGGTAACCGTTGTTCTGATAGAGGGAGGAGACCGAAAATTTCATCGGATTCGCCTCGCTTTTGATCCCCAGCTGTTTGTATATCGATTTGCGGTCATACGTATCTCCGGTTTCGATTCCCAGTAGGGCATTCAGGTCCTCGGTCGGATAGACACTGTTGCCCATCCAAACGATGTTGCGGTAATAAAATTTATTGCCTTCTTCGACCGTGATCTTGACCCCCATCCGTTTTTCATTGATCGGGTAGATCGAATCCGAAAGAATATCGGCATTCCGGTATCCCTTCGAATTGTAAAATTCCAGGAGATTTTCCTGGTCTTCTTCGTATTTGGCTCGGTTGAATTTGGAACTTTGGAAGATGTTCCAGTTTTTCTGTTTCGTTTTTTTCAGCGTACGGCGCAAACGGCGATCCGAGAATACCTCGTTGCCCTCGAAGATGACCTCTCCGATCTTGACTTTGGGTCCTTTGTCGATCTTAAAAGTCACGCTCACCGCATTTTCCCGCAGCGTGTCCGTTTTGGTGATCAGATCCACCTCCACGTTATGGAAGCTTTTCTCCCGGAAATAATTTTTGATGGTTTCAATGGAGGTATTGATCCGGAAATCCGATAATTCGGTACCCCTTCTCAGACTCAATTTATCGGTCAGATCGGATATTTCCCCTTTCCGGGCTCCTTCGAAGCTCCAGGAGTAAACCAGCGGCCTTGTAGTCAGATAGATATGAATATAAGCCGAATCGGCCTGGGTTTGCACCAGGGTTTTTACATCGGCGAACCGGCGTTGATTCCACAGATTTCGGATGGCTGTAGAAAGGTAATCTCCCGGCAGCCATACGGTATCGCCCCGCTGCATGCCGGTCTGCGAAATCAGGATTTCCGGATCCAGGGCCACGGCGCCGTGCACCCGGATGTCTTTCACGATGTATTGGCGGGGATTATCGGAATCCATGAAGGGATAGTCTTGGATCAGGGTCGAATCCGGTACCGGCCAATCGGGCGTTTGAGCATTTACCACCGGCATCCCTGCAACACTTAACAGGCCTATCCACAACAAGGCTAAAATTCTGGAATTCATTTAGTTTGTATTATAGTTTATCTCTATCTATTCCGGCGGACACTCTCCTGCCTTTTCCCGGTATAAGTTTTTGACCCCTCCGAACCGTCTGTCGCGGAGGCGGTAGGCGGCCACGGCACGGTCGAATTCTGCTTCGTCGAAATCCGGCCAGAGCACTTCGGTAAAATAGAATTCACTGTAAGCGGCCTGCCAGAGTAGAAAATTGCTCAACCGGTATTCCCCACTGGTTCGGATCAACAAATCGGGATCCGGATAAGGGGCCGTGACCAGATGATTCTCCACGGTACCGGCCGTAATTTCATCCGGAGAAATCGTTCCATGGACAGCCTTGCGAGCCAATTCCCGGGTCATGCAGGTGATTTCCCAACGGGAGCTGTAATTCAATGCAATGATCAGGGTCAGCCGGTTGTTCTCCCGAGTTTCCCGTTCGGCCGCCGCGATGGATTCCCGGACGGTAGCGGACAACGCGCTCAGATCACCGATAAATTGCAACCGTACTCCCTGGGCCTTCAGCTCGGGAACTTCCCGGACGGTACTGTCGGCCAACAATTCCATCAATCCGTCGATCTCCGTCTGCGGGCGCCTCCAATTTTCGGTCGAAAAAGCGTACAGGGTGAGGTATTCCACGCGGTGAGCCATAGCTCCCCGGATGGCTCGGCGGACACTCTCCACACCTTGCATATGGCCGTACAGACGCGCTTCTCCGCGGGCTCTGGCCCAACGGCCGTTTCCGTCCATAATGATTGCCACATGTTTCAAGGGATTTCCTTGCGCGGTGGTATTTCCGGCCTCGTTATTCATTTATTTTTAAATCGTTAACCTCAGGAAAGGTGCTCCCTTTCCGGTGCCGGCACGCGCTGCATACGCTTACCAACCCGCAAATATAGGAATTATTTCGTAAACTCACGGGAATCCAAACCCCACATCATTTTATCTCTTAACGTGCGGTAAAAGGATATATTTTGGAGCGTAACCAAAAAAGCGGATTTTTTTGCCTTTTTTACGGTAAACCGACTCCCGGAAGGTACCACGAATTCCCGGCTGTCGAGGGTTGCGATCGCCTCATCGGTCCGGGAAACGATCCGGAACTGCATCCGGCAATCGGCCGGAAGGACCATCGGGCGTACCGTCAGATTGTGCGGAGCGATCGGAGCCAGCACGAAGCCCGGGCAGGTCGGAGCCACAATCGGACCGCCCACGCTCAGGGCATAGGCGGTAGAACCGGCAGGGGTGGAAAGGATCAAACCGTCGCCCTGGATATTGGAAATCAATTCACCGTCGATGCTCACCTCGATGGAGACCATGGCCGTGCCGTTTTTTTGCAGGCTGAATTCGTTGAAAGCGTAGGGGTAGTCCACCGATCGGCCGAAGTCGCCCGTTACTTCCAGCAGCAACCGTTCTTCCCGACGGTAATTCCCGTGGGCTATATCCCGTACGGCCTCCCCGATGTTACTCTTGGAAACATTGGCCAGGAACCCTAACCGTCCGTAATTAATCCCCAGTACCGGCACCGGGCGTGTATCCAGCAGCCGCACCGTGTCCAGAAAGGTACCGTCCCCGCCGTAACTGATGATCATTTCGATATCCTCGGCCGGAGCTGAAGTATACATCCGTTCGCAGGGCAGTCGCCTGCCGGTGCAGGCGGCGATGACCTCGGCAAATCCGGCATTGACACTGTAGTGAATACCGTACGCCTGCAGCGTCTGCAGCAGTTCGTTCAGTTCTTCCGGATCGTGAAGCATTTCCGGACGGCTGTATAGCGCGATTTTCATAGTTACCAATTTTTGCAAATGTACGTTTTTTAACCCGATCCGGACCGCATCCTCCAAAAACTCGTCCAAACCGAACCGCTCTGCACCGGTAGCTGGCTCGGGAGCCGCCCCTGATCGGCGAAATCGGAATCAGCCGCAACGGTGGGTTTTCAATCGGCCGGCGGAACGGCCGGGCCGAATAATCGGGGGAAAGATGTATATTTGCCGGCAAAAGAGCCTTTTTAGTATGACTAAATTAAGCGTAAATATCAATAAAATAGCCACCCTGCGCAATTCCCGGGGCGGAAATATTCCCAACGTGGTGCAGGCGGCCGTGGATTGCCAACGATTCGGAGCCCAGGGCATCACCGTTCATCCCCGCCCGGACGAACGGCACATCCGGTATCGAGATGTAATCGAGCTGAAACCGGTGGTTACCACCGAATTCAATATCGAAGGCAATCCGATTCCCTCTTTCATCGACCTGGTCCTGCAGGTACGGCCTACCCAAGTGACCCTGGTGCCGGACGCGTACGATGCGGTTACTTCCAATTGCGGCTGGAACACCCTCCGAGAGAAAGGATTTTTGCAGGAAGTCTGCGGCGAATTCAAACGGCACGGTATTCGTGTCTCGATATTTGTCGATCCGATCGAGGAGATGGTGGTCCATGCCGCCGAATGCGGCGCCGACCGGGTCGAATTGTATACCGAACCCTATGCCGCCGGCTATGGCGCGGACCGGCAGGCGGCCCTGGCTCCCTTTCGGGCGGCCGCTCTTCAAGCTCAGCAGGCGGGGCTCGGATTGAATGCCGGTCACGATTTGAACCTGGAGAATCTGAACTATTTTTACCGGAACATTCCCGGTCTGCTGGAGGTTTCCATCGGCCATGCGCTGATCGCCGATGCCCTGTATTTGGGATTGGAGAATACGGTAAATCTGTACAAAAGGGCCTTACAATAGTTGAATCTAACCACACCTGCCGATTATGAAATTCCCCGAAGCCCTTGAAAATCCGATATTCAAAATCATCGGCCGGCTGGCCGACCGAAGCGGTGTGCAGGCGTATGTCATCGGAGGTTTTGTGCGCGATTATTTTTTGCAACGGCCTTGCACGGATATCGACGTGGTGGTGGCGGGCAGCGGCATCGAACTGGCAGAAAAGCTGGCCAAGGCGCTCCAAACCCGGGTCACCGTATTCAAAACCTTCGGCACGGCCATGGTCCAGGCCGGGGGAATGGAGATCGAACTGGTCGGCGCCCGCAAAGAATCCTACCGTCCGGATTCCCGAAAACCGGAAGTGCAGGCCGGCAGTCTTGAAGATGATCAACTGCGGCGGGATTTCACGATCAACGCCATGGCCTTCGGATTAAATGCAGACAATTTTGCCGTGCTGGTCGATCCGTTCGGGGGCATGCAGGACCTGGACGACCTGATCATCCGGACCCCCTGCGATCCGGACACCACTTTTTCGGACGACCCGTTGCGCATGATCCGGGCCATCCGCTTCGCTACCCAGCTCGGATTCGATATCGATCCGGATACGTTCGATGCCATTGTCCGTAACCGGGAGCGGATTCGGATCGTCTCTCAGGAGCGGATTACTACGGAACTAAATAAAATCATGCGATCCCCCGTTCCCTCCATGGGATGGGAATTGCTCGATCAGACAGGATTGCTCGAATGGGTCTTCCTCAAATTATCCCGGCTCCAAGGGGTGGAGCGGCGGGGAAAACATGCGCACAAGGATAACTTTTACCACACGCTTAAAGTGCTGGATAATGTCGCTTTGGAATCGGATAACCTCTGGCTGCGGTGGGCAGCCCTGCTGCACGACATAGCCAAACCGCAAACCAAAGCTTACGATCCCAAACAGGGTTGGACCTTTCACGGTCACGAGGTGCTCGGATCGAAAATGGTTCCGGCCATTTTCCGCGAACTGAAATTGCCGCTCAACGAAAAGATGAAATATGTGCAGAAATTGGTTTTTCTACACCTACGCCCGATCGCTTTGGTCGAGGAAACGGTCACCGATTCGGCAGTGCGGCGGCTGTTGTTCGATGCCGGAAAAGACATCGAAGACCTGATGCTCCTCTGCCGGGCAGACATTACTTCCGGAATCGAGTCGAAGGTCAGACGGTATCTACGGAATTTCGCACTGGTACGGGATAAAATGAAGCAAATCGAGGAGAAAGACCGCATCCGTAATTTTCAACCACCCGTTACCGGCGAGATGATTATGGAACATTACCACATTCCTCCCTGCCGGGAAGTCGGAATGATCAAGGAGCGCATTAAAGAGGCAATCCTGGAGGGGGAAATCGAAAACGATTTCCAACAAGCCTGGCAATTGATGGTCAAAACCGGGGATGCAATATTGAACCGGACAAGTCTGGAAAACCAGTGACTTCCGGACGCGGGGCAAGGCTGGCAAAAGAATCCTTTTCCGGCCCGGCAATTCTCCCCCCCGGCCAAATCCGAAGCTCACGGAACAAGGATACGGTCCACTCCCCCGCCACCGGCACAGAGTCCGGAAACACCTCCGCTTGCCGCGCATCCCCGCCCGGCACGAAAAAATCCTTCCCGATCCTTGCCCGCGGGACTTTCGATTCCGGTCCACAGAACTACCGCATGGAGCGAAAAAAACTTCCGGTTCGCTCATGAATCGGAAGCTTCTTTAATCGGAGACACTGCTTTCGAGAATGTTCCGAAACCGGGAGCGCGTTTCCCGCACCGGCTTCCTTATTCCTGCAGATCATTTCCTCCAGATCGATTCCATTTCTTCCAAGGTTTTCCCTTTGGTTTCCGGAACCATTTTCCAGACGAACAAAGCCGAAATCAGAGCCATTATGCCGTAAAAGCAATAGGTAAAAGCGCTGCTGAATTCCATCATGGGAGGATAGGTGGAAGAGATCAGAAAGTTTGCCGCCCACTGTGCCGCTACGGCTATGGCCACCGCCCTTGCCCGGATCTTATTGGGGAAAATTTCGGCAATCAAAACCCAACAAATCGATCCCCAGGACATCATAAAAGAGGCGGTAAAAATAATAATGAAAATGAGCGTTCCCACACCGATGATATCCATCAGTGCCAGCCCTGCAATGGCGAACATCCCGACAGCCATACCGAGCGAACCCGTGATCAGTAGGGGTTTTCATCCCCATTTGTCGACCGTCAGAATCGCCACTACGGTGAAAACCACATTGACCAAGCCCATCACGATGGTCTACAGCATCGAGGCGTCCTTGGCAACCCCCATGCTTTCGAAAATACGGGGAGCGTAGTAGAGCACTACATTGATCCCCACAAATTGCTGAAATACCGACAGCAAGATACCGACCCCGATGACTTTTCACCCGTATGCCCACAGTTTCGAGGAGACGGCGGGCTGTACGGATTCCTTGATTTCGGCCAAGATCGAATTCGCCTGCCGCGGTCCGTTGATTCGGGTCAATACGGACAGCGCCTTTTCATCCTGACGGTTCAGCGCCAGGTAGCGCGGGGTTTCAGGTACCAGGAACAGCAGGGTTCCGAACAGGAAAGCCGGGATGGCTTCCGAGGCGAACATATAGCGCCAACCGATTCCGTCGATCCATTCCAGGGATTGGCCCCGAGCGATTCCCCAATTGACAAAATAAACCACCAGCATCCCGAAGATGATGGCGAATTGATTGAAAGAGACCATTTTACCTCGAATGGCGGCGGGAGCGATTTCTCCGATATACATCGGCACCACGGCAGAGGCCAGTCCTACACCGATTCCCCCGATGATCCGATACATATTAAATAGAATCAGCAATCCCCGGGTAGGTTCCCCCGGGGTAAAAAATCCGGTTTCGGGAAAGGCCGAACCGAGGGCGGAAATAAAAAAGAGGGCAGCCGCCAGGATCAGCGAGCGTTTTCGGCCCAGCCGACCGGACAATAATCCCGAAAGGGCTCCTCCGAGAATACAACCGATCAGGGCGCTGGAGACGGTTATTCCATGAGCCAGCGCTCCGAATCCCAACGGACGGATCAGGTAAGCTTCCACCGATTTTTCAGCCCCAGAAATGACGGCCGTATCGTAACCGAACAGCAATCCGCCGAGGGTGGCGACCAGGGTAATTCCGATGATATACCCCGCATTGAATTGGTTTTTCATTGTAGTAGTTTAGGTTAGTTTACTACAATGTTAAAAAAATATTCCGGAAGCGATTCAAAATGCCGGTTTAATACGCTAAGTAATACGAAAGTTCTCGAAGGGGAAAATGGAAGCAGGGCGCCTCGGGCCGTACCGCTCCCGCGGCGTAACACGGAGACCCGGCTTTACAATCGGATGTGCAGTCGGAAAAAATAGGTATTCTCGCGCTGTTCGTGGACCATTTCATAGCGGTCCGGATAGAGTAAATCCATCCTGCGCTTTAAATTTTCCAAGCCGATCCCCGACCCCATTTCCTCGTTGGAACGAGGAAAATAACTGTTCTCCACCAGGCACTCCACTTCTTTATTTCCGATCAGGCGGATGGATATCCGTATAAAAGTGGAATTTTTGCGGCTGATGCCGTGCTTAAAGGCATTTTCCACCGAATTAATGAACAAAAGAGGCGCGATCAGGATCCCGTGGCCGTTTTCCGGAATGTGGACCTCCAGACGGGCATCGGCCGGAAGTCGAAGAGCCATCAATTCGATGTAACTTTTCATAAAGGTGAATTCCTGCTCGATGGCCACCAGCCGTTGACTGCTGTCGTAAAGCACGTGCCGCAGCATTTTGCTAAGGCTCTCCATCGCGTAACGGGCTTGCTCGGGATTGAATTCGATCAGCGAATAGATATTGTTGAGCGTATTGAACAAGAAGTGCGGATTGAGTTGATTTTTCAAGTTTTTGAGTTCCGCCTCGGTATGGGCCGTTTCCAGGGCTCGTTTTTCCCGTTCGATGTTGGACCACTGCATGGTCATGCGGATGACCAACGCCAGACCGGCGATCAGAATCAGCATCATCCCTTCCCGGATCATAAAAAATCCGATATGCGGTTCCCGCCGTCCTAGATGCGGAGGTTTCCCCGAAGGAGGTCCGGAGCGGCCGGAAGTGTCCGGCAAGCGTTTCGACCGATCGATGGTCTGCGAAAAATGGTCCGGCTTACCGCGCAAAAAATCACGGCGGTACCACTGATACAGGTACACCGTAGCCACGGAAAGCAGGAAAATGTTGATCAGCACAAAGGCCCAGATTTTTTTGCCGAAAACAAACCGGTCCACCAGAAAAAAAAAGATGGAATAAAAGACCAGCATCAACAAAAGAGTCTTTACGCAAAAAAACAGATACCGGTTCCAGGTAAATGCGTCGTCGTCGTTGGTCCAAGAAAAGAACGGAATGCAAAACACGATCAGCCATACCAGAATATGGATGAAGGTCATCGGAAAGCGGATGGCGTATTTTGAAATCATACGGTCGTTTTTTTCGGCCTCGGATCACTTCGGCAGCCTCTTGGCAGCCGGTACGGATTTCCTACCGATCGGATTAATTTTCTTGAACTTGAGGGATTTTCATCGATTTTTAGTAATTTTGCACCAGCCTTAAAAATAAAAGGCAAAGACCTGCGTTGAATCGAATGTTACCCTGTCACTTCACTTAAACATAGAGTTGTATGCGTTGTATGGTCATCGATGACGAAAATTTAGCCCTGGAGTTACTCCGCAGTTATATCGACCGAATCCCTTTTCTCAAGTTGTCGGGCTGTTTTACCGACCCGTTCGAGGCCATGGATCACCTGCGCGGCAACCGAATCGACCTGATTTTTACCGACATCGAAATGAACGACATCAACGGTGTGCAACTGATAACCAGCCTGAGCAATCGCCCGATGGTCATTTTCATCTCCGTCTACGAACGGTACGCCATCGACGGTTATACGCTCGATGCGATCGATTACCTGCTCAAACCGGTTTCGTTCGCCCGTTTTCTCAAAGCGGTTAACAAGGCCTACGAATCGTGGTCCAGAAGAGAGAATGCCCAAGAATCGCACCTGCGCACCGTACCCGCTTTGCCGGAGTATCTGTTCGTAAAGACCGACAATCGCCTGGTCAAACTTTTTTTCGATGAAATCCTATACATCGAGGGGTATGGCGATTACATCAAATATCACCTGAGCGACGGACGAATCATTCTGTCCCTGCAAAATATGAGCGGTTTGGATTCCAAACTCTCTTCCAATTTCGTTCGCGTACACCGCTCATTTATTGTAGCCATCGATAAAATCGAGGAAATCGAACGCAAACGGATCAAAATCGGCAAACACCACATTCCCATTAGCGACAGCTACCAGGAAGCTTTCTTTTCGCGCCTGAATTGAAAACCGGCGGGAGTACCCGCTGGCTAACGGTCCCGGCCGAAAGCTTTCCATAACCCCCTGTTGGCGACCTTCCGGAGGAAACCGAAGGCCTCTTCGGTCAGGGCCTATGGAGTGCATCGAAAACCATGAGATTCCGCATACATCATACCCGCTAATTTCCCGGCAGCCGGTTTGGATTAATCGTAGCGGTATTTGATAAACCAGGCCTCCTTGAAGGAGAATCCGAAGGTAATTTTCAAAAAATCTTCCCGAACGGCATTCCGGTTTCTACCCGTAAATCCATTTTTACCGTATTCAATATTGAAATGCAGGGTATTGACATTCCGCATTGGGAAAACCAATCCGCCGGTCACCGCATAATTCATTTTGGATTGATGGCCCCTTTCCAGATAGGAATCGTTGACCATCACCCCGAACTGATATTTCAC
>JAJQAW010000371.1:11855-12381 GCA_021203585.1 Rikenellaceae bacterium | reverse complement strand
GCATCACATCCAAAAGAACATTGGGAGGTGCCTATTAAAAAAGCTCGGAGGAATAAATGGGACCCCATCATGGAATTTCCCTGCTGTGGCGTACCGATGAATCCCCACGATCGAGAGCCCGGAAACGGTTTCAGGCGATTTTACCGCGCCTGTTCAGCATATTTTTCGGTACGCCGGTCGCTGATTTTTCCAGACCAATTCAAACCGAAACCGAAATCATACCGATTTCCTTCGGTATCTGTGTGCGGCACCATATCGAATGGCACATCTTCGGCTTGTAATTCGACTTCCGTCATATCGGCCGGCATCTGCATCGGAAGCAGACCGGACGGCTCGTACCGGCCCGAAAGAATATCCAGAATGGGTTGTTCGCCCACTGAAAAACGAACCAGGATGGCATCCACCTGCTCTTCGAATTCATGAAAAACCATCGCCCGAGAGAGATTGACCACCACGATGACCGGTTTGTCACCCATGATTTGCCGAGTCGTCAGCACAGTCTGTAAATCCATGGTATTGGTTGCTG
>JAJQAW010000371.1:0-11845 GCA_021203585.1 Rikenellaceae bacterium | reverse complement strand
CTCTAATCGTCGGCAGCGTCACATCTGTCTAAGCGCCAGATGGTCTTGGCTGCTGTGACGGCTTTATCTTTGTACGCACGGTTTGTGACCTCCGGATCTACCACCGGGTCGCCGGCGGCGATACTGTGAGCGCGGGCCCGGAAAGCGGTATAAAGTCCGTATTGCAGCGAAATCGGTACATATCCGTTACCCCCGGCTTTCCGGTCGCGCATATCGTAGCCGCCGCCGTCGTTGTTGGTGTAAGGGCCGGAAATCAAAACCAGTGCAAAATCCGCCTGGGTCGGATCATCGGTCACCTCGTAGTATTTTTGAACCGTCTCTACCTCGGCCGGCATGCTCAGGGAAGCTTTCGTCCAGTTTCCCCACCAGTCCCGCACAGGAGGAGTATAAACCGGAGGAATATACACTTTCTGCCGCTCCCGAATCGGTAATACCTGATTTTTATTTTTCAGCAAAACGACAGATTTCAGTTGGGCCGTGTAGCCCTCTTCCATAAACAGCGGATTTCCGACCACCCGGGCACTTTGCTGCGGGTCCAGATAGGGGTTTTCGAACAATCCGAGCCGGAAAATATTGGTAAGCAGACGTACGGCGGAGGCCTCGAAACGCGCTCTCATAAACTCCTGTCCGTGTAAACGAACTCCCATCCGGAAAGCTTCGATCACCGGACCGGCTTGGTTATTGCCGCCGAATTGGTCCACACCGGCCATCAATGCCGCGTAATGCCTTTCCACCACCGTGGCAACCTCCAAACCCCATGGTTTACCGGCAAACTCGGCCGGAGTAGCTCCCTCGTCGGCAGTAATTCCCCAATCGGTGCAAACCACTCCGTCGTAGCCGTACTGCTGGCGTAACAGTTCGGTAATCAAGTAATGGCTGAATCCGTTGGCCACGTTGGTGCCGTCCGGGAACTGGTTATAGGATATCGTATAATAGGGCATTACGGCTGAAGCCTTACCGGTTTTGCCGTCCAACCGGAAGGCCCTTTCGGTGAATGGCAACAGGTGGGTCTGAAAATGATTTCCCGGATAAACGGCAAATTTGCCGAAGGCCCAATGGGCATCGCGTCCGCCCTCTTCCGGGCCGCCTCCCGGCCAGTGTTTGACCATAGCATTCACGCTATGGTATCCCCAACCATCGGCTATTTCCTGTTCCCCGGTGGAGGTTTGAAACCCGTCGATATAGGCGCGAGCCATATCCGTGGCCAGAGCCGGGCTTTCCCCGAAAGTTATTCCGGCCCGATACCAACGTGGTTCGGTCGCCAGATCGATTTGCGGAGAGAGAGCCGTGCCGATTCCCAAGGCTCGGTATTCCTGTGCCGCGATCTCGCCGAACCGTTTGACCACAGTCGGATCGAACGTCGCCGCCAAACCCAGACCGTCTGGCCAAATGGAGATATCACCGCCGGCACCGGCATTGAATTCAGCTTTTGTAGCGCCGGCTACTTGCCCGGAATGACGGGGATCGGAACTGTTGTTCACCGGAATACCTAACCCGAGGCCTTCTACAAAGGCCTGCACCGTATTGTTCCATCGGGCCGCCACCTCCGGACTTTGCACATCGACCAATAGGATGTGGCGCACGTGGTCTTGTTGTAGAAACTGTTTCTGCTCGTCCGTCAACTGCCACGGTCGGGCTCCGCTTTGGGAAAACGGTTGCCCGTTGTAGCTTCCCGATGCAAAACCGGTATCGTGGCTGGGTACGGCTTGATGTCCACTATAAAGCATCAAACCGGCAATCTGTTCCACACTCATCCGCGATGCCAGGTCTTTGGCCCGCTCCACGGGCGCCAGACGCCAATCTTCGTAAGGATCCAGTGCTCCGTTGCCGTTCAGGTCTTTGAATTTCAATCCGTCAACGGTTAAGAGCTTCATCCCGGATCGAGAGCAGTAGCCCAATACCGGTCCGCCGGGATTCTCGACCCGTATGTAATTATCTTCTTGTGGTACGGATGCGCTTATCATAGTGGCCATGGTTAGGATCGGTAAAATTATTTTTCGCATTTTTTTCTGTTCAATTCTTTTCCGTTTTATCTCGGTAATTGCCGATTGTTCCCGCAAGAAACAAGCCATTGTGCCGACGATAGAGTGCACAGTGGAGAAAAGCTTGATTAAAACTTCCATTTACATGCAAAAACCACCTCGACGAGGTGGTTTGCATCCGGATTCCACAACCAATAAACCGTTAGAAACGGATCTCCCAGATACCGGCGGACTTTTGCAGTTCGATCACCGAAGAAGCATACTCTTTCATCGTTTCGAGGTGCTGTTCCCGTACCTCGTTGTGGGTACGCTGGGCGATGAGCAGTTCGAGGATGTCGATTTCCCCGCCTTTGTAGCGGAACGTCATTCCCTCCAGCAGGGCTTCCGCCTCTTCGAGCAGGCCGGAGTCGAAGAGGTCGACCTGTTTGCCGAGGGCTTCGTACCGGAAATAAGCCTGCGAGATTTCGGTCTGCACCTGCAACTCCAGGTGGCGGGCATGGGCCTCGTTCTGGTCGATAAAATATCGGGCCTGCCGCACCGTGCCCTTGTTGAAGTTGGAGAATTTCAGCGGAATGGTGATCCCCGCTTTGAGCATATCGCGCTGTTTGGGCAGAAAACCGCTCCAATCCCGTTCGTAGCCCACCATCACATCGACATCCGGACGGCGTTCGGCACGAACCAGCCGCATGTTCTGCAAGGCCATATCAACGCTTTTATGGGCCGCTACCAGGTCGACCCGGTGCTCCATGCCGAAGCCGATCAGGTAGCCCAATTCGTATTTTTTATCCACGTTGGCCCAGTCGCCCTGCGGGTCGAACAGCACGCCCGAATCGTTGCCCATGTATTGGTTGAGCAGTACGACAGCCGCGCGGTATTCGCCTTCCTGTTCGTATACTTCGGTCAGCAGCGTAGCCGCTTCGAGCGAGGTTTGGCGGGCGTCGATCTTGCTGATCTCTCCCAGCGTATAACGCAGGCTATCGTATTCGGCCAGGCGGGCCATGTATTCGTACGACTGGCGTTTTACTTCCAGCATCTGGCGCTGCAACACCGCTTCGAGGAACGCTTCGGCCGCCTCGGCCCGCAATTCCTGGAAAAACCAGTCGAGCGCCAGCCGTTCCAACTCGGCCTCCGATTGGGCGAGGCCTACCCGGCTCCGGCGTTTGCCCATTTCGAGGGTATAGCCCAGTTCCAGGTTGAAATCGTCCTCGGTCGTCTCGAAGGTCAGCTCGGGATCGGGGAACATGCGCTGGATGGCGATTTTCGCTTCGGCCATCCGGACGTTGTATTTTTCGGAAAGGTATTCCAGGTTGTTGCCCGCCACTTCCAGCAGGTATTTTTCAAAGGTGATCGGCTGGTACGGCTGGGCCTTCGCCGTCAGGCAACCCCTGAAGATCAACAACCCGATTATCCGTATCTTTCTAATTGTTTTCATCGCTGTGCGTATTTTCGGATTTTCTTTCGATCAGGTAATAGAGCGCCGGAAGCACAAAGAGGGTGATCACGGTCGAGAACATCAGCCCGTAGACGATCACCGTGGCCAGCGGACGTTGTACGTCCGAACCGATGCCTGTAGCGAGCGAGGCCGGGAACAACCCCAAAATGGTAGTGACCGCCGTCATCATCACCGGACGGAACCGGTGGCGCGCCCCGTCGGAAACCGCCTGGAGCAGCGGCATGCCCTCCCGGCGCAGTCCGTTGAACTGCGAGATCATGATTACCCCGTTCTGGATAGACAGCCCGAACATCGCGATAAAACCGACAGCCGAAGACACATTCAGGGTCATTCCCCGGGCATTCAGCGCCAACATGCCGCCGAACAGGGCGAGTAATACGATGGAGAGGGTCAAACCGGCCTGCCGGAAGGTACCGAACGCTCTATACAGCAGAATAAACATAGCCATGAGCGCCAGCGGAATGACCATCGCCAGACGGGAATAAGCGCGGTGCTGGTTCTCGAACTGGCCGCCCCATTCGATACTATAAAGGTTGTGATCGTAGGTGATCCGCTCTTCGATGGCACCCTGGGCTTCCTTGAGAAAGGAACTCAGGTCACGGCCCCGCAGGTTAAGCTTGACGGTGAGGTGGCGTTTGTTCATCTCGCGGGTGATCGTACTCTCTCCGGTGCTCAGGCGGATATCGGCCACCTGCGAGAGCGGGATTTAGGCCCCGGTCTGCGAGGTGAGCATCAGCCCGGCGATCTTTTCCGGGGTGTCCCGGCTATCCTCCTTGTATTTGCAGGTGATGTCGTAGACACGGTCCTCCACATAAATTTGTGATATGGCTTTCCCGCCGATCGCAATCTCAATCAGGTCGCTCACATCGGTCACGTTCAGGCCGTAGCGGGCGATGACATTCCGGTCCATATGAACCTGTAGCTGCGGGAGCGACGGTTCCTGGTCGATGTCCAGGTCGACCGCTCCTTTGACCGTACTCAGCACCTCGACCACCTCTTCGGCGATCCGGCGGGTTTCCCGAAAATCGTTGCCGTACACCTTGACCACCAGCTCACTGTGGGCGCCGGCGATTTTGTCCATCACCCCGTCGATCATCGGCTGGGTGAATCCGACCGTGTAGCCGGGCATGGAGGCGTATTCGGCGGCCAGTTCCTCGATCAGGTCGGCTTTCACCTTGCCGCGAGGCCATTCGCTGTAGGGTTTGTACCCCACCGACATCTCGAAATGCGAAGGGGTAAACGGGTCGGTTCCGTCGTCGTTGTGCCCGGCCTGCACCATGACGTAGGTGACTTCCGGGTATTTCATCGTGCGGGCACGGAGCGTATCGGACATCTCGCGGGATTTCTCGACCGAGATTCCCGGCGGCAGGGTGACCTGAAGCCAGATCGACCCTTCGTCCAATTCCGGCAGGAAGTCCTTGCCGACGGTTTTGGAGAGGATAAGTCCCCCGGCTACGATCAATACGCACGGCAGCAGTACCTGTTTGGGTTTTTGCAGGATTCTCTCGATCACCCGCGCGTAGCGGTGTTTGAGGCTGTCGAACCACGTATTTTTATAGATTTTCTGCGGTTTGCGGTAGAGGGCGAACCCCATGCCGGGGATCAGGAAGATCACTACCAGGAGCGCACCGATCATCGCGTAGCCGAAGGTGAAGGCCATCGGCGAGAAGAGTTTGCGTTCCACCCGTTCGAAGGCGAACAGCGGCAGGTAGGCGGTAATGATGATGACCGTGGAGAAAATGATCGGCCTGGCCAGTTCCTTCACCCGCCGGGCGATGTTGCGTTCGTCGAACGGTGCATCCGGATAGTCTTCCCGTTTTTTGAGGATACTCTCCATCATCACGATCGCCCCGTCGACAATAATCCCGAAGTCGATGGCTCCCAGCGAGAGCAGGTTGGCCGGAATGTCGGTCAGTTTCATCAGGATGAAGGCGAACAGCAGGGAAATCGGGATCGTACAAGCCACCAGTACCGCCCCGCGCCAGTTGCCCAGGAAGATGATCAGTACGATGATCACCAGTCCCATTCCCATCAGCAGGGTGTGGGATACGGTGGAGAGCGTGATGTTGACTAGCTCCGTCCGGTCGAGGAAGGTGTGGATATGAACCCCTTCGGGCAGTGTTTTTTCGTTCAGTTCGGCCACCGCTTCGTGAATGCCGTCCAATACCTTCGACGGGTTCTCGTGTTTGAGCAGCAGGACGATACCCTGGATGCTTTCACTGTATTCGCGGGTGCGGTCGGAGTAGCCCAGCACGCCTTTGCGTTCGAGGTTGCCGTATTTCAGTTTACCCAGGTCGCTCAAAAAGACCGGAACCCCTTTTTCGGAACTGACCACGATTTTACCGAGGTCTTCCAGGCCGGTAATCTGACCGATGCCGCGCACCACGTAACCCAGGTCTCCCCGGTTGAGGATACTGCCCCCTACATTGGCGTTGTTGTTCTCGATGGCCTCGATCACATCGGCCAGCGCCAGGTCGTATTGTTCCAGCTTAGCCGGGTCGAGCTCGATCTGGTACTGGGTGGTGATTCCGCCGAAGTTACTGACCTCGGCCACCCCCGGAATCTGGGTCAGGCGGGGGATGATCACCCAGTTCTGCAGGTCGGTCAACTCGCGCAGCGAGTGGTTGGGACTTTCGATGATGTAGCGGTAAATTTCCCCGATGAGCGAGGTCAGCGGGTCGAGCTCGGCTACCGCGTCGAACGGCAGTTCCACTTCGGCGATCCGCTCCTGTACCCGCTGGCGGCTCCAATAGTCCTCCACACCATCCTGAAAGACGATCGTGATCATCGACAGTCCGAAGGTACTTTTACTCCGCATCACGTGCATGCCGGGCAGCCCGTTGATCGCCCGTTCGAGCGGGATGGTGATCTGTTGCTCCACCTCTTCGGCCGCCAGTCCGGGAACCTGCGTGACCACCTGCGAGGTCACGTCCGCAATATCCGGATAGGCTTCGATCGAAAGCCGAGTAAACGAATAGTAGCCGAATACGCAGATCATCACGAACAGGCAGGCCACCACCCAGCGTTTTTGTATAATGGTTAACATAACTTTTTCTCTTTTATGAGGTCATTTTAACTGTATAACTCTCGTTTTATCCTGTCCGGCACCGTTCATCACAAGATTTTGGAAATAGTGCCCCCTATCCGTCCCGTTTTCCGAAAAAAATCCTCCGGAAACCGACACAAACAATTCGGTTGCAACATTTCAGGAATCCCGGACCGAGCCGGTAAAGAGCCGGTTTACTGGAAGTAGTACCCTCCTTCGCTGACGACCGTTTCGTCCGGATGGAGTCCGCTGCTCACGTAGGCTTTGCCGTCTTTGGTGAGCTCGACCGAAACGGGACGGCGGACGAAGCAGCGGTCGTTGACTTTGGCCAGGATGTAGCTGTCGTTTTCGCCCTGCATGATCGCCTTTTCGGTCACCACGGTGTAGGGCTCCGGCTGTCCGTAGAAATGTACGGTAGCGTACATGCCCAGTTTCAGGTTGTGCGGCCGGTTGTCGCACACGGACAGTACCCGGATCGAACGGGTATCCTCGTCTACGGCTTCTTCGATGTGGTAAACCGTGCCTTCGATGCATTTACCGGGATGGGCAGTGACGTGGATCGCCATTTTGTCGCTCTCGTGGATAAAACGAATATCCTTCTCTTTGACCTGGGCGGTGATCCACACCTGGCTGAGGTTGGCCACAATGGCAACCGGGTCGGCGTCGGCGCTGAGGTACATGCCCGAAACGATGTTGTTTTCGATCACTTCCCCGGCTATCGGCGCACGAATGACGAGCGGTTGGCCGAGCGTCATGTCGTCCGGATCGACGTGGTGGATGCGCAGGGCGGCGCGGGCATTTTCATACTCCCGGTCGGCCAGGCGCATTTCGTTGACCGCCTCCTCGTATTCGCGTTCCGAGCAGAGGTTTTTTTGATCAGTTCCTCTTTGCGGGCCAGGTCTTTGCGGGCCAGTTCCCGTTCGGACTCGGCCTGGTAGTATTCTTTTTGCAGTTCGGTAAAATCGTGCGAGATGATTTCAAAGAGCGGAGTTAACGCGCCCACCTTTTGGCCCATCCGGACATAGGATTTGGTGATCCGCCCGTCGAACGGGGAGGCAATGTAGGCGAACTGGGTCGGGATCGCCTGCACCGTTCCGGCGGTCACCACCTCCCTGGCCAGCGAATCTTTTTCCGGCCGGGCGGTTTTGATCCGGTCGAGGATCGAGGCGGCATCGTGCAGGTGGATCGAGTCGTTTTTAATCGTAAAGGCGGTGGTTTCCGTTACAACCTCCCGCGGAGCGCAGCCCACCAGCATGACTGCGGACAGGATCGGACCAATTAATAGTAATTCCTTCATGATTTTTCCTGTTTTTTTTGAGTTATTAGGATTTAAAATCTGCTCAATTTTTTACCCATAAAGTATTTAATGTGTTCGGCCCTTTGCCTTTGCCTTTGCCTTTGCCTTTGCGCCCCTTCGGGTCGAGAACTTGTTACTTTCTTTTGGCTATGTTCACCTACGGTGCTCCTCCTTCGCGCCTCGGCAGAGCTTCAAGCAAGCTTGGCTCTGCTCTCGGCTTGTCGTCGGTTGATTCAAAAGAAAGTAACCAAAGAAAAGATCAAGTTCCGGGCACAGCTATCGCACTGGCCATCCCCGCGCTGGTGCCCGGAACGGACTTTTGGGAGTCGCTTTGCGACTAAGAGCGGCTTTGCCGCTATGGGTTTTATGCGGATACGACCATTATCTCAACATTTTAATCAAACTTCTCCGTACTGGTTCATAACTCTTCGAGTACCCGCGCCCATTCCGATTTATCACTGGAAGTTTGCACCTCCTTAACGATATCTACGTTCTTAAGGAACCGCTCCGCGGTTCCAGCGGCCTTCGGCCGCTAAGTGATACGCACGGCTAGTGCGCAAAGACCCGAATTTTATGTAGGGAACCCCTTGTTTAACCGATGCTGCCCTAGGCAGCGAGGGCGTTGGGGTTACCGGAATAAAATTGCGCTGCGCTTCCTCCCTCGCACCTCGGCCATTCGAGCAAGCTCGATGGCGCTCGGTTTGTCGTCGGTTCTTGATTTTTTCTTTGCTACTTTCTTTTGCATCAAGGCAAAAGAAAGTAGAAGCCTCGCCCCTCAGAGGGGCGCAAACCAAACCAAGAAAAGAAGAATCACAACCACCGGGTAAAGCGTTTGATGTACCACTGTTTGACCAGTTGGGTGAGCACACAATAGCACAGCAGCGTGAGGATCAGCCACGGGAAGTAGCTCCACGGAAGCGGCACGAGCCCCACTTTGGCTCCGAGCGCGGTGAACGGGAAGAGGATGCCGACCGCCATCACGGCAAACGTGGTGAGCATCACCGGCCACGAAGCGCGGCTTTGGATAAACGGTACTTTGCGGGTGCGGATCATGTGGACGATCAGGGTTTGCGAGAGCAGCCCTTCGACAAACCAGCCGGACTGGAACAGCGGGGCCAATTCCGGGGTGTTCGCTTGGAAGACGTACCACATCAGTAGGTAAGTCGTTATATCGAAAATCGAACTGATGGGGCCGATGCATACCATGAAGCGGCCCAGGTCAGACGAGTCCCATTTGCGGGGCTTCATCAGGTACTCCTTGTCCACGCTGTCGAACGGGATCGTCGTTTGCGAGATATCGTACAGCAGGTTCTGGATCAGTAGGTGGATCGGCATCATCGGCAGGAACGGTAGGAAGGCGCTGGCGGCCAATACGCTGAACATGTTCCCGAAATTCGAGCTGGCCGTCATCTTGATGTATTTCATGATGTTGCCGAAGATTTTCCGGCCTTCGAGAACGCTCTCTTCGAGCACCATGAGGTCTTTTTCGAGCAGGATAATATCGGCGCTCTCTTTGGCAATATCCACCGCCGTGTCGACGGAGATGCCGATGTCGGACTGGCGCAGGGCCGAGGCGTCGTTGATCCCGTCGCCCAGGAAACCGACTGTGTTGCCCTGGTCCTGCAACAGGGTGATGATCCGGGTCTTTTGGAGCAGGGTGAGTTTGGCGAAAATCTTGGTTTCCCCGATCCGTTGCGACAGTTCTTCGTCGGTCATGCTCTCTATTTCCGTGCCCAACAGCGTGTAGTGGGTATCCACGCCGACCTGCCGGCAGACCGTACGTACTACGGTATCGTTGTCCCCGGAAAGAACCTTGACCTCTACGCCGTGGGCGTGGAGCTGTTTGATCGCCGTGACGGCCGAAGCCTTGGGCGGATCGAGGAAGGCCAGGAAACCGATCAACACCATCTCGGCTTCATCTTCCACCGAAAAATCCCGGTCCTTCTCGATCCAGCTTTTGTGTGCAATCGCCAATACCCGTATTCCTTCCACATTGAGCGCGTTGCTGTCGTGCAGGGCAATGGCTTTGAGTTTCTGATCCAGCGGCAGCACTTTGCCGTCGAGTTCCAGGTGGGTACAGATGGACAGCATCTCTTCGACCGCCCCCTTGGTAATCAACTGCCGTTTGCCGTTCCGGTCTTCCACGATGACCGACATCCGGCGGCGGGTGAAATCGAACGGAATCTCGTCCACTTTCGTGTAATCTTCCCCGATATTCTGGAAGCCCAGTTCTTCGACATGGGAGAGGATCGCCTGATTCATCAGGTTTTTCAGCCCGGTCTGGAAGTAACTGTTAAAGAAGGCGTGGCGCAGTACCCGCGTGTCTTCCTGTCCGGCCATATTGAGGTAGCGCTCCAGCACGATTTTATTGTGGGTCAGCGTTCCCGTTTTGTCGGTACAGAGGATGTTCATGGCCCCGAAACTCTGGATGGCATTCAGGTTTTTGACGATGGTTTTGCGCCGGGACATCATGACCGCTCCTTTGGCCAGGTTGGAGGTCACGATCATCGGCAGCATCTCCGGAGTAAGCCCCACGGCCACCGAGACGGCAAAAATAAAGGCGTTGAACCAATCCCCTTTCGTGATGCCGTTGACCAGGAAAACAAAGGGAACCATCACCAGCATAAACCGGATCAACAGCAGGCTGACCTTGTTTATCCCCTTATCGAAGCTGGTCTGCGCCCGAACCCCGGAGAGGCTTTTGGCGATGGTTCCCAGGTAGGTGGCCCCGCCGGTGGCAAAGACGACCCCGATGGCCGATCCGCTCACCACATTGGAGCCCATAAAACAGATATTGTCCAGTTCCACCACACTCCCCGTTTTGTGGGGCGAGGAATGGAGTTCCGGCGTTTTTTCGATCGAATCCGATTCGCCGGTCAAACTGGACTGGCTGATAAACAGGTCTTTGGATTCCACAATCCGTAGGTCGGCGGGAATCATATCCCCGGCCGCCAGGTAAACTACATCGCCCGGAACCACCTCCGAAATATTGACTTCGACACTCCCGTGGCTGCCGTTGCGGTAGACCGACACCGTATTTTTGACCATTTTCTGCAGCGCCTCCGAAGCCTTGCTGGATTTCCATTCCTGCGAAAAACGGAGCACGGCGCTCAACAGTACCATCACCCCGATGATAATTACCGTCGCCCACTCCCGCTCCTGCGGCTCGACCAGCAGCACATCGATCACCAGCGACACCAAAGCCAAACCCATCAGGATGCCGATGAACGGATTGATAAACGTTTTGATAAACATTACCAATCCCCGGTCGCGCCGTTCGCGGGAAATCTGATTCGCCCCATAGCGCTTACGGCGCTCTTCGACCTGCTCGTCCGTCAATCCCCAACGGCCGGTTTCATAATAACCATAAACCAGTTTCGTCGGTTGGCTGGCAGCCAGGAACACCTTTTCCGTATTGAACTGGAAAGTGGTTTTCTTTTTCTTTCTGAATAATCGCTTCATTTTTTGGGTTCTATTTCTTCTCAAATTCGGAATCCTGAAAATTTCCCTCTTCCGACAGCCGCTTTTCCAGACAACCGGACATCTATTTTATCGGACTAATTGCCGGGAATGCCCCTCAACATTCGTCTCCGGAATTGTTTACTTCCCAGCTGACTTCCGTCACCCCGTACTCGATGGTGAGTTTGGCGGCCAGTTTTTCGATCATCTCGTCGTGCTGCCCCTGCGAATAGATTTCCGCCGTGACGTAGCAGTAATTCGGGATATCGTCGTCCGTGCTTTTGAGCGAACGTACCTGCAAGTACTGGTCGTTGCTGATGGCGTTGAGCATCATCACCCGCAGGAGGTTTTCGATCTGTTCCTTGCATCGAATCCGCAATTCGTAGCGCAGGGATTCATTATTTTTCTTGTGGTGCCGGCCGATAAATTGCCCCACCGGACGGAGCAGGCAGTTGGTGCCGATCACAAAAAGGACCATCAGGAATGCCTGGATGAACAATCCGCTCCCGGCAAGTAATCCGACGGCGGCGGAACACCAGATCGTAGCCGCCGTATTCAGTCCCCGGACACTGAAGCCGTCTTTCAGGATGAGGCCCCCACCCAGGAAG
>JAJQAW010000062.1 GCA_021203585.1 Rikenellaceae bacterium | reverse complement strand
CTCATTGTCTGTGCTGTAGCTTTTGCAGCTTGCGGCGGCAATACCGAAAACAAAAGTGCGGTAATTACCGGCACTTCAACCGACACCGAACTGGAAGGCAAAACCATTTACCTGAGTTTGCGTAACGAGGACCGTAGCCTGAACCGGATCGACAGTGCGGTGGTAGAAAATAATGCGTTTTCTTTTGAAACAGACGGAAGTTATGTGCAACCGGCCGTGTTGGAAATCGAAGGCCAGCGCAATCCGGTGAATTTTTACCTGGAACCGGGCCACATTACGGTAGAATTGAACAACCAGGAAGGCCGAGTTACCGCTACCGCTAAATCCCCCACGAATGATGTGATCAAAGCTTATAACGAAGAATCCTCTGCCCTGCAGCAACCGGTTATGGAACTGGTAACGGAGCTTCGCGGAGAAACCGACGAACAGAAACGAGAAAGCCTGATGGAAACCTACCAGGCTGCTTATGCCGATTATGAAGAGGTAAACAAACAGTTGCAAAAACGGTACATCGATGAAAATCAAGGTACCGCAGTTCCAGCCGTATTGTTATCCCAAACTTCTACTTATGGTTTCACTACCGAACAAATGGACTCGCTGATCCAACTGGCTGGCAATCCGGCACCCAATTATTTTCTGGACCAAATGAAAGCGCGCCGGGATGTCCTGGCCCGCACGGCCGTAGGCCAGAAAGCCCCGGATTTTACCTTGCCGCAACCGGACGGTACTCCGTTTACTTTCTCCTCACTAAATGGCCAAGTAGTGCTTATTGATTTCTGGGCATCTTGGTGCGGACCGTGCCGGCAGGAAAACCCGCATGTGGTAGCCATGTATAATAAATATAAAGACCACGGTTTTACCATTCTGGGCGTATCGCTCGATACAGACCGGGACCGGTGGCTACAGGCCATCGAGGCTGATGGACTGACCTGGCACCAGGTTTCCGACCTGAAAGGCTGGCAAACATCGGCAGGTCAGGAATACGGTGTCGTGACCATTCCGCATACCGTATTGGTGGATAAAGACGGCACCATCTTAGCCAACGTAATCCGTGGCGAAGAACTGGAAAAAGCCGTAGCCAAAGCGGTCGGTATGGACGAATAATCGATATCAAAAACACGAAAACCCGCGAAAATCGCGGGTTTTCGTGTTTTTAAAGAAATAAATCTACCGGAGGTATGTTTCTATAGAAACATTCATGAACAGGAAAATATGAAGCTACCGATACGTTGAGTCGACATTATTTAATTTTTCTCATCAACAGTAAAGTGCCATGCTGGATTCATTATTTTCCATCTTCCTGCTCACCGGAGCCTTGGCAGCGGGAAATTCAAAAAAGAAACTGATCCGGATTGACGGAAAGGTCGCAGGTGTACCGGACGGTCCCATCGAACTGCGGAATCCAACCGGTTTGGTTGCAAGCTGTCCTCTGGTACACGGTCAATTTCTACTGGAATTTGACGCCGCTTTTCCTTATGATTACCACCTCCTCTTTCCTGACGCGCATCGTGTTCCGATAACCATCGGGAAGGATCGTATATTTGTGGAGATCGATTTCACAGAAGATTCTCCTGTCACAGAGGTTGGCCTCATCTGCTCGGACAAACGGGTTCCCTCCCTTCTGCCCTGCCCCCCGCAATAACCGGTAGAAACAAGCTCGGATTCTCTTCAGGGGAATCAAAGCCACCTCCAACAAAATTTGAGTGATTAAGATCGAATGCAAAATAGATCGTGATGCACAATTGCGGCCCAATAGGAGGAGATACAACGAATCGGCATGGTGGGTGTAATCCGAATCCGTAGATTGGACCTTTAGCCGTATTACCGCCCCTCTCTTTTCTGACAAGGTGCCCGCGTAGCGAGCGCCAGCGTGGAAAACAAAAAAGGAGGGTTACCCCTCCCGTAAAACCTTTTTATGAAGAGAATGTCATCGGATACGGTCCAACGATTTTATAAGGAGCTGATCCTTAAGAATCCGCTTAGAGGCCATCAGCGTAAGAATCATTCCCAAGACCGGAAACAAATCGACTATCGAAAAGGCAACCTTGTCCGTAATCTCCGAACTGCTGCGAAACAGGTACATCCCCAAATAAATGACGACGCCCAACAGCAAGATCAATTCAACTACGCACAATCGCATTTGCAGCCCCCGCCGTTTATACAAAAAAATAGTCACTACCGGCAATAGAGCCGAAAGAAGGGTAAGAATACCCATCGGTATGGTACCGAATGCCATTTCCCCGGCTGTAGACCAGGCCCCCCAGACATTTTGCCGGAAGATTTCCCCTTCCCACAGGAACGATACGAAAGGTGCGAAACACAGGATCCCCATCAGAATAGCCGTGGCTAACAGGTAAAGTGTTTGAATACGTTGAATCATTTTATTCTGAAATTTTTATCGTATCGAGATCGATTTTATCGTCAATCAGGTAACGGTTGCGATCGGCACTCTGCCGTCCGATCAATTCACCGAGAAATCCGGCTATAAAAAGCTGCACTCCCACAACGGCCATAACCAGAGCCAGAAAAAACAACGGCTGATCAGCCACACTCCGCACCGGCAATCCCTGCGCCTGTAAAAAAAGTTTGCGGGCAATAATATATACGGCAATCGCTCCCCCGATCAGGAACATGACCGTACCGCTGCCTCCAAAAAAATACATCGGACTTTTCCCGAAACGGGTCATAAATAATACGGTCAGCAGGTCCAGGTAACCTTTAATCATCCGTTCCCACCCGTATTTAGAAGTACCGAACTTGCGGGCTTGGTGCTGTACCGCTTTTTCTCCGATCCGTTTAAAACCGGCTTGTTTGGCCAACACGGGGATATAACGGTGCATTTCGCCGTACACTTCGATACTTTTAACCACCTTCTTTTTGTAAGCTTTCAAGCCGCAATTGAAATCATGCAACCGAATCCCGGTCATCCGGCGAACGGTGGCATTGAAGAAACGGCTGGGAAGTGTCTTGCCTTTGGGGTCGTGGCGCTTTTTCTTCCAACCGGAGACCAAATCGTAGCCTTCCCGTGTAATCATCCGGTACAATTCCGGAATTTCATCGGGTGAATCCTGTAAATCGGCATCCAGGGTAATTACCACATTTCCCTGAGCCGCCTCAAAGCCAGCATACAGAGCCGCCGATTTGCCGTAATTGCGGCGAAACTGAATGCCCTTCACTGCCGCGTTTGTCTCGTGTAATTGAGCCACCGTCCACCAGGTATTGTCCGTACTTCCGTCATCGATAAAAATGATTTCGTACGAAAAGGCATGTTCCGCCATTACCCGTGCGATCCAGCTTACCAATTCCGGCAGCGATTCTGCTTCGTTGTAGGCCGGTATGACCAGTGATATATTCATAGGTTCAGAAAGTCGGATAATCTTCATCCGGTTGCTCACCGGCAAAAGGATCGGCCGGTCGCCGGATAAAAGTGGCCGCAATTAAACCTACCAAACCGCCGTAAATAACCATCGTGAAAATTCCGGAGAAGAGGTAAACGATCGGATTTTTCATCAGGGCGGACATCGATTCCCGCATATCGAGTGTTTGTTCTATCATCGCCTCACTCAAGCTCGAATTCACCAAGGCCATTTCGAACAACTCGACGAAATATCCGGGAGCGATAACCACTTGGAGAAAGAACACGCCCACGCCGTACACCATTCCGGTAAAGAGCATCAATGCCATGGTAAAGCCGAACACACTGCCGTACGGGAAACCCAACGCCGGTCCGCGGAATTCCCGCATCCGCCGGCTGAAATAGACAATACCGCCGGTAATTAGGATAAACTGCACCAAGGAAGCTATGCCGGAATTTTTTAATGGTAAATCGAGCCAATACCCGATTAAATCCCAGAAGAATAAGGCCACCCCCAGGACCAATCCTCCCGTGAGAGCTTCCGTCCAGAAGATTTTTGATAAGTTTCTCTCTCCCATATCTTTTAAAAACTGTTTACAAAATCAATTCGCCGAGCCCCTGGCGCAGGATTTCAATTTCGTCATTCGTACAGTCCACCACCGTGGAAGCTTCATTGTTGCCGTATCCGCCATCCAGTACCAGATCGACCTGCTTCCCGAATTTTTCGTGAATTAACTCCGGGTCGGTGGTGTATTCGATCACATCGTCTTCGTTCTTAACGGATGCCGTAACCAACGGATGGCCGAGGTATTCCACTATTTTCAACGGAATTTGATTTTCCGGAATCCGTACCCCTATGTTTTTCCGTTTTTCAAGGAATTTATCCGGTACCTTCCCGGATGCCTTCAAGATAAAGGTGAACGGTCCGGGAAGATTGCGTTTGAGGATTTTAAAAATCGGAGTATCGACCTTTGCATAGTCCGAAATATGGCTCAGATCAGCGCATACAATGGATAACTGTCCGTCTTTATGCCGGATGGCTTTCAGTTTTTCAATGGCCTTCGGACTTTTCAGTGAACAACCGAAAGCATATACCGTATCGGTGGGATAGACGATAATACCGTCATTTTCCAGCACTTCCACAACCTGGTCGATCACTTTCCGATTGGGATTTTGCGGGTAGATTTTTACGATCATATGGCATGTCCCGTTAACATTCAGAGCCCTAATATACGAAAAATCGCATAAAAAATGGGTAAGCTACTTACATCGCACCGCTACAACCGCCTTATCCTTGCCGCCTTCCGGCCCTGGGGAGATTCAGCAGGAGCTGGTCGTGTAAGACTTACCCGGCACAAAAGTACGCTTTTTTCCCGTTTTACCAAAAAAGAATACTTCTTTTTCCGAAGAGCTCCCGCACGAATTATACCAACTCATTTCAAATGACGTTTATTTATAGAATCCGGCCGCGATCTTCGGTTGTTTTCTCTTGCTTCGGAACAGGGTTTGCAACCGGATGAAAATCCGGCCGGACACGGCTCCAAACCTTACGGAAATTCCGGACTGGTTTTTTAACACAGGCTTGTAATAAGAAATATTTCTATTTTTGCACCATGATCAGAAAAAAACTTAAAATCCTGCTCTCGGTATTTGCCGTAGTGCTACTCTTGGTTGCGGGCACGGTAGCAGGAATCTATTTTTCAGTGAAAAGCGATGCCGTTTCCCGCAGTGGGGCACTGTACCTGCATACCGGTTCCTCTTACGATGAATTATTGGATTCCCTCTCTACCCGGGTTTATAACCTGAAGCGGTTCGACCGGGTAGCCCGCATGCTGGATGCGGATCAGACCGTGCGCTCGGGCCATTATGTGATTGAGAAAGGAACGGATTACCTGCAATTGGCGCGTATGTTCCAACGGGGCTGGCAGTCACCGGTGCGGGTCACTTTTAATAATGTCCGGTTAGTGCCGCAATTGGCCGGAAAAGTCGCCGGACAAATCGAAGCAGATTCCGCGCTGTTGGTTTCCGTATGGATGAACGATACCATTCCGGCTTATTATGGATTCAAACCGGAGGAGTTCATCGGAATGTTTATTCCGGATACTTACGAGATGTATTGGACCATTAATCCTACCGCGTTTCTGGACCGTATGAAGCGGGAATACGACCATTTCTGGAACCCGGAGCGGGAACTGAAACAGGAACGGTTGGGGCTGACCCGGAATGAAGTGATTACGCTGGCCTCGATTACCTACGAAGAGACTCAAAAAACGGATGAAATGCCACGGGTGGCCGGGGTTTATATCAACCGGTTAAAGATCGGGATGATCCTGCAAGCCGACCCTACCTTGAAGTTTGCAGTAGGAGATTTTACCATCCGCCGGGTGTTGGACATCCACAAAGCGGTAGATTCACCCTACAACACCTATATGTACGCCGGCCTTCCGCCGGGACCGATTTGCATGCCGTCGATCAAGGCTATCGATGCGGTGCTCGATTACGAGGCGCACAGTTATTACTATTTCTGCGCCCGGGAGGATTTTTCAGGTTATCATAATTTTGCCCGTACCCTGCCCGAACACAACCGCAATGCCGCCCGGTATCATGCCGAACTCAACCGGCGAGGCATTCGGTAAGCCGATTTATTCCATCTCCTCCACACGAATTTCCAGACCGCAGATTTTTTCCAGAGCCTGCCACACTTCTTCCACATGTAATCGATCGGTAAAGGTACCGACGTAAAACAGGTCTCCAATCCGGGTAATCTCCTTGGAGGCGGCATACCGGTTTAAAGCAAACCGAGCCTCCGGAGCTAATTCAGTACCGGTCTCCTGAATGACAATACGCCACAAACCCATATTTTGAGCCGCTTTTGCAGCCAGATTTTCATAATTCCCGTCGTACCAACGCACTGCTTCGGGACGTCGAAATCCGGCCTCTTTGAGCTGTTGCACCGCTTCCAGCGCATCGCCGTAACTCCGGAACAGTCCGGCAAAGTAACGCCATTGGCCGCCGGTCCGTTGATAGCCGATCGGAACCGCTCCCCGAAAAACCGAAACCGGCTGACGCTGTGAAAAACTACCCACCGTCACACTGTAATAAGTCCCCGATTCGGGTATGACCAATTCCGGTATCGGATGATCATTCGTATAGACCGCCGTACCCGGAAATGAAATCTCTTGGTAATTTACAAACTCTTTTTCGGTCAGTTCGATGTTTGGAAAAGCCAGATCGAAATCCCGCAGGGTCCGCTCTACCCGTTGCAAAGAATCCAGAGCGGCCGAAAGATTCAATGCCTGGGCCAAGGTTTTCTCATACTCCAGAGCCAGTGCATATTGTCCCGGCATTTCGGCCAGGCCGACCGACATCACTTCAGACGGAGAGTAGCTGGGCCGGTTGCGGGCTTGTTGATTCAGTGCAGCCAGATCGTTCATTCGGTTCAATTTATCCAGCAGCAAAGAATACAGGTATACTTCATGCCCGTATCCATCCTGAAAAGGAGTAATAATCCGGTTTTCCAATTCCTTCAGCTGCCACACCTGCTGCCGGTACTGTTCATACAAAGAATCCGCTTCTCCCGGAGTGCCTGACTCTTCATACGCCGCCGCCAACTCTTGCAAAGCTTGATAACCGATTCTATAAGCATCGATCAACGGAGCATATCCGAATTTGGCCTGCTGGGCTCGAGTCAACTGCCGGTACTCGTGATCGTCGAGATTCTGCCGGAAAAAATCGTTATCGATCAGATTGGGGTAGTTACTGGAAGGTGAACCGGACGAGACACCCGGTAAACCGGAACCGGAAAGGTGATTCAGGATAAATTCCTGCTCGATGCTGTTAATCCCCGAGGCCAAGTTTCCCTGACGGCTGCGCAGATCGAACAGCTGCTCTTCCAGGCGAAGAATCTGTTGGGAACGGTTAAACAGGTCGGTCGTATCACCACTCAGTTGCTGCCTCCTGGCGCGAATCACACTCTCCAAGGAGTCTTCCCGGATTTTCAGCATCGCTTCCTCTCGAAGCAGGGACATGTAAGCACTGTCCGCTTCCAGACCGCTTACCCGTGCACGCACAGTCTGAGCCATCCCCGTCGTTACACACCCCCAGCCAATAACCCATAACAATAATGTGATAAATTTCCGCATAACCTCCAGATTAAAATCCAAATATGACAAAAATCCCTCAAAAAACCAAGTTCCGCCGCGGTCTTAACGCCAGGCTTTGTAGTAAAAAATCTGAATGAGACCGAAAATTTCCAGGCGGCCGAGCAACATCAGTACGCTGGAAAAAAGTTTGACCGGTACGGGAAGGTGTTCGAATGTAGCGGTGGAGCCGATCTCTCCGAATCCGGGCCCTACGTTGGACATCGAAGAAAAAGATACACTGAAAGCGGTCATCAAATCCAATCCGAATACCGTACAAACAAGAGTACCCAGAATTACGAAAAGCAAGTAAAGCAAGATAAACGCATTGACCATCTGAATCAGATTTTCGGAAACGGGTACCTCGTTCATTTTCACCCGGATAATAGCATTAGGATGTTGTATTTGCCGGATCTTGACAAGCAAAGATTTGAACGAGAGCACAAAACGATCCGCTTTGATCCCCCCGGAAGTGGACCCGGAGCAGGCGCAGGTAAAGCTGAAAAAGATCAGAATCAGGATGACAAACGGCGGCCATATGTTGCTGTTAGCCGTGGCGAACCCGGTGGTGGTCATCACCGAAACCAACTGAAACATACCGTACCGCAAAGATTCTCCCACGGTTTCGTAAAAACTTCCTTTCCATAGGGCCAGAGCAATGGCTATACCGGCTACCAGAATCGAAAAGAGATAAAAACGGGTCACCTCGGAACGGAAAACATTGTTGCGTCGTCCCGTGACCGTAGCGAAAATCAGACCGAAATGCAATCCACTGACCACCATAAAAAACAGGATTACACATTCGATAGCCAGACTATCGAAATAAGCAATACTGGCATTTTTGGTGCTGAAGCCTCCCGTGGCGATGGTGGAAAAGGAATGATTCAGCGCATCGAACCACCCCATACCCGCTATCCGCAGACAAACGGTTTGCAACAGGGTAAGGCCCAGGTAAACCACCAGCAGGATTTGTACGATTTTATGAGCCCGATATCGAAAATTGTCTTTGGCTAACGAAGAGAGTTGAGCGTTGGAGAGGGTTTGACGCGCCTGTCCCATAGCGGGCAAAATGAGCATCACGAACATCACCACGCCGATACCTCCTAACCAATGCGTGGAAGAGCGCCAGAAGAGCAGACTTTTGGGGAGTGCCTCCACCTGGTTTAGAATGGTGGCACCGGTTGTGGAAAATCCGGAAACGCTTTCGAACCACGCGTCCGCCAGATCGAATTCTCCCCCCCCCCACAGGGTGTAGGGAATCATCCCGGTGAAACAAGCCGCAATCCACGAACCGACAACAATCAGGTATCCTTCCCGGGAGGAAATATTTCTCTCCGATTCCACGAAAATCAAGGGAAACGATCCCAGAGCCGTGGTCAAGAAAAAACCGAGCAACAACGGGTAGAACCCGGTATCCATTCCATTGAATAGGGCAATCCCCGCAGCGATCAGCATGAACAAGGCATTAAGCAGCAGCACCACTCCTATATAACGGATCACGATGTTGAATCTCATCCCGAATCAGGCGTTAGGCTCTTTTTTGTTTATGATCGTCATCAGGCTTTTAATCCGGTCGCTCAATTCCCGAATCTCGTCCCTTCCTTCCAGCCGGACATGGTACGGCATTTTGTGGTCCAGGTAATTATCCAGTCCTTGTTTAATTTTAAGTACCGGACGGATGTAATAAAAATCGATCAGCAGGTAAAACATACCGATAATCAGTATGGCGATGGTCAGGGTAATAATTCCAGGCATAATGGCCCGGTATGCGTTATCCTGGATTTTTTCCGTATTCTGATCGATGGTATTCTGACTGCTGATCATAAAATCTTTTACCGTCAGCAACAGATTATAATAGGCCAGTTTATAGGGGTGCTTGTACCACGCCAGAGAATCTCCTGCAGGGGTAAGGAGTACCCGATCGTATTCCTGTTTGGCTTGTTCGATCCGTTGAAGGCGGCTGGAATGAACATTCCGGGCCCGAGCTTCGAAAAAAGCCTCCTCAAAACTGAGTCTTCCGTCCAGCAGCAGGGAATCCGTATCCAGGGAATCCGCTTTGTTCGAATAAACGGTCAGGGCCAACGCATCGTTTTGCTGCCCGATGGCTTCCAGCATGCGCTGCGAAAAGCCCAGATCCCGCAGACTATTGTCAAGCAATTCGGTCGTGGTGCGGTTTAAACGGGTTAATTCGAAATAGGAAACCATACCCGCAAAAAGCAGCAAGCTTCCGAGAATCACAAATCCGATTCCAATTTTACGGCGTATCCCGATTGCCGGACGAATCCGTTTTCGGCGGGGTTTTCTGATTCTGACACTCAATCGGTTCATATCCTGCTTAATGATTCGATGCATCGGCATTGTTTTTTTCTGCCGTCAGATGGCCTTCGGCGGTCCAGCCGGTCAGACGAACCGGAACGATCCGGTTGATGGACTGCCGGTCGTAAGGCATTTCCACCCGTAAATAATTTTCCGTATAACCAAACATCAAGCCACCCTTGCGGGTACTCTCGAACAACACGCCAGCAGTGCAACCGAGGAACCGACGGGCAAAACGCCGGTGCAATGCTGCCGATAATTCCGTGAGCCGTTTTACCCGCTGTTCCATCACGTGCGGATCGACCCGGTCGGGCAATTGGGCCGCCGGAGTGTTCGGACGAACGGAATAGGGAAAAACGTGCAGAAATGCCGGGTTCACACGCTCCAGAAAGCGATAAGTATCCAGGAAATCTGCCTCCGTTTCACCGGGAAAACCGACGATCACATCGATTCCGAAAAAAGTATCCGGCATCACCCGGCGCACCGCGTCGATTCGTTCGGCAAACCGTTCGGTATCATACCGCCTACGCATCTGTTGCAATATCCAGTTGCTGCCGGATTGCAACGGAATGTGGAAATGAGGTTGGAATTTAGCGGAGCCAGCGGTGAAAGCGATGATTTCATCCGTCAGTAGATTCGGTTCGATCGAAGAGATCCGGTAGCGTTGGATTCCCGGAACTCGATCCAATTGTCGGAGCAGGTCCAGAAAGGATTCACCCGTAGTGCGCCCGAAATCTCCGGTATTGATCCCGGTCAGGACAATTTCCTGCTGTCCGGCCGCGGCAATTTTCCGGGCTTCGGCCACCGCCTGTGCTATGGGTAGATTCCGGCTTGCGCCTCGGGCCAACGGAATGGTGCAGTAACTGCACCGGTAATCGCAGCCGTCCTGTACTTTAAGGAAGGCCCGCGTTCGGTCTCCGGAGGAGAATGCGGCAAAAAAAGAGGTCAATTCTTCCGCATCGCAGGCATAGACCGAAATTCCCCTCTTTTGGGCGATTTCCCGCACCTTCCGGGATAGTTCTCCCTTTTCCTGGTTGCCGATCACCAGATCTACTCCCGGAATAGCCGCCAGCTCGTTCGGTTTTAACTGGGCGTAGCATCCGGTCACCGCAATAATGGCCCCCGGATTCATCCGGTGAATTTTCCGGATGAGGTTCCGGCATTTTTTATCGGCATGTTCGGTTACCGAACAACTGTTGACGATATAAATATCGGCCGATTCCCCTCGCCGGGCACGTACGATTCCCTCTTGTTCCAATTCCCGCGCGATGGTAGAGGTTTCGGAAAAATTGAGTTTACAACCCAAGGTGTAAAAACCGGCTTTTTTAGCGCTTTGCATATCAAATCGTTCTGTATCGATAAGTTTGATCACGCAGACGCGGCTCGAATCCTGCCTGCCGGATCGCCTGCTGAATGCTCAGGGCATCGAACCGGTGGTCGGCACCGGCCGAGGAGACGACATTCTCCTCGATCATGATCGATCCCATATCGTTGGCTCCCGCATGCAGGGCCACTTGTGCTACGGATTTTCCGACTGTCAACCACGAAGCCTGTATATTACGGATGTTATTCAGGACAATCCGACTCAGGGCGATCATCCGAATATATTCTACCGGGGAAAAAGAGGTCCGGACCCCTGCTCTTTCCAGCTCAGTTCCCATTCCCCGGCAAATCCAGGGGATAAAAGCGATGAATCCGTAGCTTCCCTCCGGTTTTCGAGACTGAAGATCGCGAATTTTGACCAGATGTTCCATTCGTTGTTTCACCGTTTCCACATGACCATACATCATAGTAGCCGAAGTAGCCAGGCCCAAACGGTGGGCTATTCCCATGATTTCCAGCCATTGATCGGCCGTACATTTGCCCGGAGAAATCCGTCTGCGCACTTCATTGTCGAGAATTTCAGCTTCCGCTCCGGGAAAAGAATCCAGCCCGGCCGCCATCAACCGCTTCAAAACAGTTTCTACGGACAGTCCGCTGATTCGGGCGATGTGGAAAACTTCAGGGGGTCCTAGAGCATGGAGTTTGAGCCGAGGAAACCGGTCCTTGAGCCGGCTGAACAGGGCTTCATACCATTCGATATTCAATTCGGGATGTAATCCGCCCTGTAGCAGCAATTGATCCCCGTTCAAGGCCAGCGTCTCTTCGATTTTCCGTACGTATTCTTCAGGAGTGGTGATAAACGAGCGCTCTTTCTGATGAGGTTTGCAATGAAAGTTACAGAATTTACATCCGCAAATGCAGACGTTGGTAATATTGACGTTGCGATCGATCTGCCAGGTAACTTCATTTTTCCCAACGGCCTGTGCTCTTAACCGGTCTGCAATCAGCATCAGTTCTGCCAACGGAGCTTCTCGAAAGAGGAATTCCGCCTCCTGTGCCGTGAGATTATCCCGGGCCATCGCTTTTTGGTAAAGAAGATTCAGAGACATACGTTCACAAAGGTACGAAAAGATCAGCTTACGAATCAAAAAAATATTCCTCGCCATCTGAGAATCATGGCGCATAAATAAAGCCACAGAGACTTCCCGTCTGTGCGGCTTGTTTTTGTGGCAGCAGAAGAAAAACCATCTGCTGTCCGGACCCGATCACAGGGGATCTCATCGGGCATTCCCCTTGATGCAGATATTTCCCCCTATCCGCATCGTACCGTATTTCGC
>JAJQAW010000064.1:240-12596 GCA_021203585.1 Rikenellaceae bacterium | reverse complement strand
AAAAGGGGGCGTGGGTAAAACCACCACCACGATCAATATGGCAGCCGGTCTGGCTGTGCTGGAACAGCGGGTGCTGATCGTGGATACAGATCCGCAGGCCAACGCCACCTCCGGATTGGGCTTCGAGATTCATGAGAACAATACTTATTCCTGTTTAATTGGGGAAGTTTCAGCCCGGGATGCCGTTCAGCAGAGCAATGACCTGGAGAATCTCTTTCTGATTCCTTCGAGCATCGATTTGGTAGCTGCAGAAGAGGATTTACGGAACATGGAGGACAGCCAGTATCGAATGAAAAATATGCTAACCGAGGTAAAACACGATTTCGATTATATTTTCATCGATTGCTCGCCTTCTTTGGGATTACTGACGCTCAATGCTTTGGTGGCATCCGACAGCGTAATCATTCCGGTTCAATGCGAATATCTGGCTCTGGAAGGCTTGGGCAAAATTTTGAATACGATCAAAATGACGGAAAGTCAGTTAAATCCCAACATCGAAATCGAGGGTTTCCTGATGACCATGTACGACTCCCGCCTACGCCTGGCCAACCAAGTGGTGGAGGAAGTTCGGCGCCATTTCGGTCATTTGGTCTTCGAAACGGTTATTCCGCGTAATACACGGCTGAGCGAAGCTCCGAGCTTCGGTAAACCGGTACTCTTGCACGATGCAGCCTCCACCGGATCGGTCAATTACCTCAATTTGTCGAAGGAATTTTTGAGGAATAATCTCTGATAAATTACCAGTTAGCACATTAAACATATGGCAGTAAATAAGACAAAGGGACTCGGACGCGGCCTGGAATCGATTTTTGAGATCGAGAAGGTCCATTTGCCCGAGAAAAACAAGAAGCGGTCGCTGATGGATGAGGTAGAATTATCTAAAATCACCCCCAACCCGAACCAGCCTCGTACCCTTTTCGATGAAGACGCGCAGGAAGAACAGGCCGCGTCGATCCGCACGGTAGGGGTCATCCAACCGATTACGGTTAGAAAAGAGGAAAACGAGGCTTACTTTATCATCAGCGGGGAACGCCGCTTTCGTGCCGCTCAACGTGCCGGATTAACAACCATTCCGGTTTACATCCGGGAGGTGGACGACCAAACCCTGCTGGAAATGGCCTTGGTCGAGAACATCCAGCGGCAAGATCTCAATGCGGTGGATATTGCCCTGAGCCTGCAGCGGTTGATGGAAGAATGCAATTTGACACAGGATTCTCTGGCGGGACGGGTCGGAAAAAAACGCTCGACGGTCACCAATTACCTGCGTCTGCTGAAATTACCGGCACCCATCCAGTTAGCCGTTCGAGAGGAATTGATCACCATGGGCCATGCCCGAGCGCTGGTTGCCGTAGAATCGGAAGACCAACAGATCGCCCTGCTGAAAAAAATTGTCAAAGGACATCTTTCTGTCCGGCAAACGGAGGATTTGGTCCAAAAATTGGGGGAAACCCGAAAAACGAAAAAAAATCCGGACGATGAAGAATATCCAGAGGAATATACCCGTTTAGTGGAAAAACTGGAAAGTTTTTTTAACCCGGACATCAGTATTCGAAAGAATGCTAAAGGAGGTGGAAAAATAACGATCGATTTCCATTCGGACGATGAAATAAAAAGGTTCCTCGAAAAATTTGACAGCATCCGATAATGGCATTTCCAAAAAGCCTATATATGTGTTTATGCGTGGTCCTATGCTGGACCGCCACCCCGGTAATCCGAGCCCAGGAACCCGAATTGACATCGGCCCCGCAACGGATTACCGGCGGAGTCGTGGAGGAGCCGGATTCTATACCGGCGGAGATTCCTTCCACCGTTCGGCTGCAGTCTCCCATTTTCCGGGATACCCTTCCGCTTTCGCGCATGTCTGCCATTTCCCTGGTAGCGCCTGGTTTTTCGCAATTGTATAACCATCAATATTGGAAAATTCCGGTGCTGTACGGGACGGTAGGCACGTTCACTTATTTGACCATCGATGCCAATAAAAATTTTCAGCGTTACCAGCGCCAATACGATCTGCTAGTAGCTGAATATTTCGGTATGCCGCGGGGCAGTTCGGCCACTGCGGAAGAAGTACAGGCGGCTCACGACTATTATACCGATTACGTGTTTCCGGCCCATAAACAGATGAACCATTATAACCGGCAACGCTCCTTCTATTTTGTAGGAGCAGCCTTCACCTACCTCTATTTTCTGGCCGATGGGGTGATCAATTATCCCCATTACACCTCTTCGGTGAAACGGGCCACTACGCTGGCTTTCATGTTTCCCGGTGCGGGGCAATTCTACAACCGAAGTTATTGGAAGATTCCCATCGTGGTCGGGGCTTTCACCACCATGGGTTTCTTGATCGATTGGAATAACCGCGGCTATCAACGATTCCGGACCGCTTTCGACGCTTATCCGAACGATGAATTCAGCGGCCGCTACGATCAGACGCAGCTGTCCAACTGGAGGCGAAATTACCGCCGTAACCGGGATTTGTGCATCATTTTAACCGGTGCCGCCTACCTGTTAAGCGTGGTAGAAGCCCATGTAGACGCCCACTTAAAAGATTTTGACGTTACGGACGATCTGGCATTACGGGTCGAACCGACCATGCTCGATATGAGCGGATATATCTCTGAGCGAAATTCCGGGTATCCGGGTTTCGGACTTTCCATGAAATTAAATTTCTAACCTCACATCCCCAGACTACAATGAGAACAAGCAAACCATTAAGGACGTGGATGTTTCTTTTGTTTTCCGCAGGAACTTTGTTCGGCACCACCGCCTGGTCGGCAAATCCGCCCGGGAAGGTAACCGACCGCAGCGCGGAAACCCTGTATAATCCCAACCAGTACGATTCTTTATTGACTCGATGGTATGAAGGCAGCCTGACGGAAGCCTACCAGCAATTTTTGCAGGACTTTATCGAACTCGAATGGGATGAGGATTTATGGGCTCTAAACGTGGATCAGGTTCCGGATTCGGTGTATGAGGCCCGACTGCGGATGATTGCTTCCGCCGTGCAATTGCCCTACAACGATATCGTTCGCAAATACATTATCGCCTATACCGGACGGTTGAAAAATCACATGCAGCAAATGCTGGGCTTAGCGCAGTATTATTTCCCGATTATCGAGGAAGAGCTGGACCGGCAGGGATTGCCTTGCGAGCTGAAAATTTTACCGATGATCGAATCGGCTCTACAGCCGCAGGCGGTATCTCGGGCAGGGGCTACCGGCATCTGGCAGTTTATGTTGCGTACGGGCAAAGGAATGGGCTTGGAAATCAATTCGTTGGTCGACGAGCGGCTGGACCCCGTAGCTGCCACACTCGCTGCCTGTGAATACTTAAAACAGCTTCATGCGATTTACCAGGATTGGACTCTGGCTTTGGCGGCTTACAACTGCGGCCCCGGAAATATCAACAAAGCTTTCCGGCGTGCGCCCGAGGCCAAAAGCTACTGGGATATTTACGAGTATCTTCCCAAAGAAACCCGAGAATATGTACCCAGTTTCATCGCCGCCACATACGCGTATACCTTCCACAAAGCACACGGCATGGAACCGATTTTGCCGGAACAACCGATGGTTACGGATACCATCAATATACACAAAATGATGCACTTTGAACAAGTAGCCTCTACGTTGGAAATTCCGATTGAAACCTTGCGAAAACTCAATCCGCAATATAAGCTCGACATTATACCGGCGACCGAAAAAACCTATTCGCTGGTGCTTCCCGTCCAATACATCACGGAGTTCGTGTCGCAAGAGCCGGATATCTATGCCAAAGATACGGTATACTTGACCCAATACATCAATCCGGCCAATTTCGACCCCAATCGCCCTCCCGCAGCCTTGGCCGCGGCATCGCCGGGTACTTCAGGTAGAATCTATAAAGTGAAGCAAAACGATATCTTGGGCTCGATCGCTCGCCGCCACGGAGTTACGGTGGCCGCTTTGATGCGGGCCAATAACCTGACGGAAGCCAGTGCTCGCCGGCTGAGAATCGGTCAAGTACTTACGATTCCCTAGAAGCCATCCATAAAAAAGCTTCCGGCGAGGAAGCTTTTTTTATGGCCTTTGCACTTTCAGACAAAACGGTATTCACCGATCGCGTTAAACCCTCGCAAAAAATCAGCGGTTTTCATCCGTTTTTTTCCGGCTAATTGAAGTTCTTCGATTCCGATGTATCCATCCGCACAAGCGACTTTAAGGTATCGGGTTCCATCGGTAACCAGGCTTCCCGGCGAATGAACGGGAAGAACGTCCTCCCGGATGGCCGTATAAATCTTAACATTCAGCAGATGCTTCCCGTCTCGGGTGATCTCGCTCCACGCCGTTGGGTGGGGACTCAATCCCCGAATTAAATTATAAACCGCAACTACCGAACAATTCCAATCGATGCGGCAAGTCTCTTTAAAAATTTTCGGCGCTTCTTTCAACGCTCCGGTTTCCAGTTCGGATTGCTCCACCGGAGACAATCGGCCGGTGGCGATCCGTTCTACGCTTTCCAGCACTAATTCCGTGCCGGTGTGCATCAATTTATCGTGAAGAGTACCCGCCGTTTCATCGGCCGCAACGGTGACCTCTTTTCTGCCGATCACCGCTCCCTTATCTATCTCCGCATTCAGCATAAAGGTGGTTACCCCTGTCGAGGTTTCACCGTTGATCAACGCCCAATTAATCGGCGCAGCTCCCCGGTACTGCGGAAGCAGGGAAGCGTGTAAGTTGAATGTTCCCAGCCGTGGGAGACTCCAGACCCTTTGAGGAAGCATACGGAAGGCGATCACAATCCCTAAATCAGGCTGCAAAGCGTGTAATTCCGCGATAAACTCATCCGATCTGAGTTTTTCGGGCTGTAGGATGGTTAATCCGGCTTCCAAAGCATATTTTTTTACCGCGCTTTGCTGCAACTTCAGTCCTCGGCCTGCCGGTTTATCGGGCATAGTCACCACGGTAACCACTTGAAAGCCGTTTTCGACCAAGGCGCGCAAGGGAGCCACGGCGAATTCGGGCGTACCCATATAAACGATCTTCAACGCTTTTGCATCCATCGCGTGAGTAAATAAAGTAGTGCTGTCAACCCCTAAACGGATGATTCCTATTATTTTTTATTCCGGCAAGAATAGATACCCAAATCATGCCCCAAGGACAATTCCTTGGTCTGAAGGTATTTTTCGTTGTGTGGATTGGGCTGAATAACGATCGGCACGTTCTCCACGATTTCCAGTCCGTAGCCCTCCAATCCGGCGCGCTTCTGGGGATTATTGGTCAGCAAACGCAGTTTTTGAACGCCCAACTCGTGCAAAATGCTGGCGCCCACGCCATAATCCCGTTCGTCTACGGCAAATCCGAGTTTCAGGTTCGCTTCGGCCGTATCATATCCTTCTTCCTGGAGTTTATACGCCCGCATTTTATTGGTAAAACCGATTCCCCGGCCTTCCTGATTGAGGTATATGACGATCCCTTTTCCTGCCTGGTCGATCATTTTCATGGACTGGTGCAATTGTGGACCGCAGTCGCAACGGCAGGAACCGAAAATGTTCCCGGTCATACAGGACGAATGCATCCGCACCAAGATCGGTTCATCCGGCTTCCATTCGCCTTTTATCAACGCGGCGTGTTCCATGCCGTTGCTTTTTTGTACAAACGGAACGAGTCTAAAATGCCCCCACTCGGTAGGCATGTCGACCGGTTCGCTACTGGCTTCCACGATCGATTCGGTTTTCAACCGGTAAGCAATCAGATCGGCAATCGAAATCAATTTCAGATTAAATTTTTGAGCGGTTTCCACCAGATCGGGAAGACGAGCCATCGTACCGTCTTCGTTCATAATTTCGATCAGCGCACCGCCTTCTTTTAATCCGGCCAGGCGGCATAAGTCAATCACCGCTTCGGTATGTCCCGGCCGGCGTAATACCCCGCGGTTGCGGGCACGCAAGGGGAAAATATGTCCCGGCCGGCCTAAATCCGATGGTTTGGTTGCCGGATCGACCAGAGAACGAATTGTTTTGGCGCGGTCCGAAGCGGAAACTCCGGTGGTACAACCTTGACCGAGCAAGTCTACCGATACGGTAAACGGAGTGCCCAAGATGGAGGTGTTGTCGCCTACCATCATATCCAGTTCCAATTCCCGGCAACGGTCTTCGGTAATGGGTGCACACATCACCCCCCGACCATATTTTACCATAAAATTAACAATCTCAGGAGTGATTTTTTCGGCTGCGACAATAAAATCACCTTCGTTTTCGCGGTCTTCGTCATCGACTACGATGATTACTTCTCCGTTACGGATCGCCTGGACACCCTCTTCAATGGTGTTCAACAGCGAATCATGCCTGTTTTCGCTCATCGCGTTTGGTTTTGAATTTATCAATCAAGTGTTGGATGAAACCTTTGACCCGTTGAATCTGGTGGTAATACCAGTCCCCGTTCAATAAGTTGGAATCATTGGTCGCTTTGATGGTGAGGAAAACGGCGACCGGAATTAATACGAAAGTAGAAAGCCATGTTCCGGCAAAAGCACTCCACGTTCCTTCTTTGGAAAGTTTTTCGCCGAAAATGGTGATAATATAATAGACGATAAAGAAGGTCACGGAAACCACGATCGGCATTCCTAACCCTCCTTTCCGGATAATAGCTCCCAAAGAAGCGCCGATGAAGAAAAAAATGATGATCGAAGCAGGCAGGGAGAGCATCCGGTGCCAGTCGGTCTGGTATTTATAGAGGCTGTTTACGTTTTGTTTGGTTTGCAGTTCATCGTATTGAATGTGTGTCTTGGCGTTGGAGACACTGGCCATAGCACTTTTTACGACGCTGGTACGCTTCTCTACCGACAGGGCTGCAATGGAATCCAACAGATTTAGCTGTTCGGTCCGGTTTTGCTGCAGGGTATCGATGGCCATCTCCCGGTTATACACAAACAGCGCATTGGAAAGAAACTGATTGTTCAATCGGCTTACGGCGCTGTCCACCGAATACTGAAGCGTCGCAATGGTATCGGTCAATTCCCGTATATTCTTAGTTTTCTGGTTGACAAAAGCCGATTCGTCGCTCCGTTCCATGGTGAAGCCTTCGACGGCCTGTGCCATATTCTGCACATCGAAAATGTGGTGGTTGAACGTACTGTTGTTGGCCCAATCGGCCCCACGGTTTTGTTCGTAGGATTGACCGCTGTAAAGAGTGATTAGGATGTAATTCTTATCATCCGAAAGCCGGATATAACCCGAATCGGCGACGGTTACCATCATCGTACCGTTCCTATTGCTTGTATCGTATATCAGGATCCCCTCCATCAGCCCGGATTGCTCGTTTTTCTTATCGATCCGCACGCTCATATCGGGAAGTCCATTAAAAAAAATACCTTCTTTAAATTCCAGGCTCTGGCTCTGTTTGCGGATATCGTACAACAGGGCGTAAATTTTACTCCAGGAGTAGGGAACCAGGTTGTTGACGGCAAAAAAACTGCCGATTCCAAAGAGCAGAATGATGATACTGAGCGGTGCAATGATCTTGGGAAACGACATACCGGCGCATTTCATGGCCAGCAATTCGTTGTTTTCACCGAGATTTCCCATGGTCATGATGGATGCCAGCAAGGTTGCCAACGGCAGGCCCATAGAAATCATGGTCATCGAGGCGTAAAGCATCAGTTCGCCGATCACCGAGAAATCCAATCCTTTGCCAACCAATTCGTCGATATACCGGAACATGAAATTCATCAGCAGTACGAACATCACGATAAAGAAGGTCAGGAACATCGGTCCCAGATACGACTTTATGATGAGTTTATACATTGTTTTCATGCGGTAATTTTCTCAATGAAAGCGTAAAATTAGCTTTTTTTACGGAAAAAGACGATGGATTTCACTACAATAAGCGCAATACCGAGTACAATTATTGTGCACGCGCCGGACGGTATGTCGGTGGAGTAGCTGAAAAATAACCCGAAGAAAGTTCCTCCTGCGGAAATGACGCACGACCAGATCATGATTTTCCGGTACGATCGGGTGAGGCTGTTTACAATTACCGGTGGAATCGTGAGCAGGGAAATCAGCAGTACGATGCCGACCAGTCGGATGGACAGCACGATGGTAAGTGCGGTCAGCACCATCATCATGCTGTTGATGAAGGTTACCGGCAGGTTCTGGGTACGGGCATATTCCCGGTCGAAAGCGATATACAGGATCGGACGGTAGAAAAGGGTGAAAATAAGGATCAACAGAGCCGACAAAAAAGCCATGGCCCATAAATTGGCTTGGGTAATACTCAGAATATTCCCAAACAGGAAACTCATCAGGTTCGGCGCGTATCCCGGGGTGAGGGCGACAAAAACGATCCCCAGCGCCATACCGATCGACCAGAGGATGCCGATAGCCGAATCTTCCCGGATTTTCATCTTTTGGGAGAGGGCCTCCATGCTCAGGGCCGAGAGTACGGCAAACACGCCGGCTCCGGCAATGGGATTTAACTCTAGGTAATAGGCGATGCCGATGCCGCCGAAAGAAGCGTGGGTAATCCCGCCGCTGAGGAAAACCAGCCGGCGGCAGACAATGTAAGTTCCGATGATCCCGCAGGCTATTCCGGCCAATACGCACGCGATTGCCGCGTTGCCGAGGAAACGGAATTCGAATATTTCCCGAATGAATTCAAACATGGCGCAAAGGTAGTCCTTTGGAAATAAAAAACCCTACCGAATAGTAGGGTTTTTTACCTGCGCCGGATCGAAACTACTTCTTTTTCGATTTGACTTCCGGCTCCTTTTTCGCCGGGGTTTCCGCGTTCGCTTTTTGTGAATGGAGGTATTCCACGACCGCGTATTTGGCGGCGGCGATGGTTTCCCGGTTCACTTTTTCGATCACGCTGCCCCGGGCCAGGTCATCGGCGTTGATGTAGCTCTCCATCACCAGCAGCTGGGCGATCATGTTGTTGATGTTCGTCTCTTCGCTGTAGCCGTTCGAGATGTACAGTTCCTCCACTTTTTCGCGGAACTCTTCGGCAAAGGCCGGGTAGTTGGGCAGGCTCATCAGTTCTTCGAAGGTTTCGGCGAAGCTGCTTAACTCGATATTCAGGTTGGGCGTTACCAGCAGCGGGCTGAATTCGTGGTTCTTGTCCGCCGGAATAAAGTCCACCAGGTTACTGATGTCCACCTTTTTATTGCGGTTGTCCATCCGGCGCATATCCACCTTGCGCATGTTTTCCAACTGGTAGAGGTAGAAGTTGTAGCGCCACAACTCCGAACTGTTCATATCGCCGTTGAATACGTGGCGGTATTTCTCATTCAGCAGGCGTTTAACCTTGATCTTTCCTTCGTTGATCTCCGGTTTGTTCACCCGTACCTCCTGGATCAATTGTTTCAGGGCGGCGGCGGCTTTCTGCGGGCCGGTGATCTCGCGGCCTTTTTTTCCGATTTCGGTCGACAGCACGCCGAACTGGATGTTTTTCGCTTTGCCTTTGCCGTCTTTTCCGCCGCGCAGGACGTTGATCAGATTCGAGATGGTTTCCAACTGTCCTTCTTCGGCAATGAACGGCTGTCCGCCGGGGGTGCTGGCCAGTGAATCGAAGATCGAACTGAACATCTTACGGTCGATGACCATATCGGTCGTTATCTCCGTTTCATCGCTGTAATAGGCTACCTCGGCAATGAAGCGGTTTTGAATCATATCGAACGCCGCGTCACGGATTTCGTACTCGGTGCCGCCCCGGGTAAACGATTTGCCGACAAAGATCATTTTTACTACCTCCGTCACGTCGATCTTATCGATCAGCTTGAATGATGAGGCGAGGTAATACTGTTTGTCGGCTTTGTTGTAGTCCCAGTCCAGGATATCGTCCAGGTAATTGCCGTGGCGGGCAATCACGTCGACGATGTTCTTATCGGCCGTGTAGCGTTTGAGCGTGCGCTGGAAGTTAGGACCGTCCTGGCTGGTGGCTTTTTCCTTGCGTTCACCGTGCGCATCGATGTAGAGCAGGAAATTTTCCGGGTTGTCCACCCGGGTGATTCCGGCCTCCTCTTTGGCGTAATTGCTCGCGCTGAGCATGATGTCGATCTTGTAGGGCATCGTAATGTCGCACATACCGCTCACCGTGCTGCGGGAGTTCAGGTCTTCCACGTTGCTGTCCGCACTGCTCTGGAACAGGTAGTTGTAGTAGCGGATATAATCCGGGTCGAAGTCCGTGGTGCGCGAGAAGTCGCCCACTTCGGTGCCGATCCCGTAGAGGTTGCCCTCGGCGTCCTGGAACTCGTGGAACATATCGCCAGCGATCATTTTGATCGAGCGGATGCCCTCCAGATTGTTGCGCAGCCAGCGAAGAATAAACGCGGCAATCATTTCCGATTTTCCTACGCCGCTGTCGCCGTTGATCTCGATCACGAAGACGCTTCCGTCGTTCTCCTCGACCATGAAAAGCGATCCGTGGCGAGGGATGCCGCCCAATTCCTTCACCTTCTCGTTGATGACGGTCAGGCGTGGTTTTTTGACGTTTCCGAAGTAGTCGCCTTCGTGTTTGAGCGGAGTAACGATCGTTTTGATATTCCCGTTCGGGCCTTTGATGTCGAAGAAACCGACTTGTGGGAAAGAGATCAGTTTTTCAGGCGCACCCAGGAGCGCGATCACGTCCGGCACGAAATTTCGGATGTCTTTCAGGCTGATATCCTCGGTGTAATTGAGGCGGTAGTTGTCCGTCAGGTACTTCATGTAGCCTTTCTGGAAGATTACCAGCTCTTTCACGATCCCGTGTTTCACCACTTTACAGCGGTAGTCGTCCGAGTCCATATTGGCCACGAAACGGGCCAGGCGGTCGGTGAAGAACGACGATTCCGGACGGGTGTCCATGTGCTTGACGTATTCCAGTCCGAAGGATTCGTCGGCCCGCGAAAAATCTTTCTTTTTGGTCTCGATTCGGTCGATCTTGTGGAACGGATATTCGCGTTTTTTAGCGTCGGTCACGATGCGGGTGTGGATCTGTACCGGTTGCTCGGAGGAGATCACGCCGCATTTTTGCATCAGCTCGTTAATCCAGTTGATCCGGCCGCCCTCGCAGCTCTCGAGCGCTTTATTTTCCATCTCGAAATCCTTATAGAGCGAGATACCGTGCTGCACCATTTCGTTGACGCTTGAATTCTGTTTGCGGAACGCCGTTTCGACGATGCGCACCAGCGTATGCGTGTAGCGGCTGTAATAATCCGTACCCCGAGTGCGCGCGATCAGGCCAATATAAAAGCGCACCACCTTGCGGCTGACGTCGTAAATTTCGTCCTCGGCGATTTTGATGTCGCGTTTGCGCATCACATAGTCGCTCAGCTCCTGGAACTGCATCTCCATCGTGCTGGTAACGAACTCCTCGGTGAACATCCGCACTTCTCCCTCGTCGCATTTGTTCAGCTCCTGGTTGAAGTAGTGGAGTTTGTTGCACACCAATTTGTAGAACGAATTGTCGTTGTGGAGCAGGTAGAGGTACATGATCTTGTCGGTCATCGCCTCGGCCCGTTCGAGGCCTTTGTTGATGATGTTGATCACATACGAGAGACTCTTTTCGGCCAACGATACATTCTCAAATTCCGGCAGGTTGCGCAGGCCCCGGATAAATTCGTCTACCCAGATATTGAGATTCAATTCGGTTAATTTGATGCCCGTAACCGCTTCGAACGACTGGCCGGCCGTGCGGATGATCTCGCGGCGGCTCGGTTCCAGACTCTCTTTCTCGAAGGGCAGGTTGAAGTGAATCAGGATCTCGCGAATGTATTTCTTGAGGATCGAGTTGAGCCCTTCCAGTTTCGCTTTATCCAGCGCCGGATCGCCGGTGGCGTTGATCGCCATGATCTTCATCTTGCTGTCCGAGAAGAGCAGGTTCTCCATCTCGATCAGGATTTCCATCATGATGTGCGCCTCTTCCGGGTTGTCGAGCACGTAATTGTTCGGCTGGTAGGTCTTTTTGTTTTCGATGTATTTCTGGATCACCGACTTGCCGTAGCGGGAGCTGACGGTGTTGAAATCCAGGTCGGCCAGGGCCGGGATCCGTTTGTATATCTGCGCCAGCAGGTTTTCGTAAACCTTCGTGAAGGCCGGGCTGGCAATGAATTGGTATACGTCCCGGCAGGCACCGATGATGTCCCCGTGAAGCTCGATCACCGAGTTGGCCGAGCGGCCGATGGTGGTAATCGTCACCCCGCTGATTTCCGGCGAGGTATGGTACAATGAGCGGACATCGCGGATTTGCAGCGACGGAGCCTTGTCTTTTTTAAACTTGGCCGAATGGGCGTAATCCTCGATAACCTGGGTGATGAACGGCTTGCCGGAAGTGAAGATTTGAGATAAAATCTCGATGGCATTCGCTTCTGCGTTTTACGGCTGACGGCGCGCCCCGGCAAAG
>JAJQAW010000064.1:0-230 GCA_021203585.1 Rikenellaceae bacterium | reverse complement strand
CAACCAATATTTGATAAAGATCGAGAATACGTCTTCGATCTCGGCGGCAAATACTTTCATCCCTTCGGCCGAGGCGGAGATATAACCGCCGACCGAGAAACGAACCAACCCCGTCGAGTAGGGAACCGTCGCCACGCCCCGGTTTTTGGCCAGCGCGCGGCAAAAGGCCAGGATATCGGCGTAGGAATAGTCGCCCAGTACCCGGAAATTGAACAGGTACGAACGTGTCT